>CANRHJ010000171.1 GCA_947630355.1 Candidatus Gastranaerophilales bacterium
GAAAGCTATATTATTACAATTCTTCTAAAACCTTTTTCTTGCTTTTTTTGCTATTTAATCTTAATAAAACTTTACATCCGATTTGTTAATATTTGTAAAAATTATCCTTTTTTTGTATTCTGCATTAACAACTACTTTTTTATTTATACATTACTATTATAGCGGAGATTTTTATGCCTATTAATTGTAATACCCAATATACCGCTAATAATAACATTTTGGCGGCTAAAAAAATATCTTACGGAAATTCTAAAACGGGCTTCGTTGAAGCACCGCAATATCTTCCTAAATATTCCGTAACTAAAGATTTCATGGATAAACAAAATTTCAGAAACTCCGTTGTTCATAATCGGTATAATAATACAAACGGTAAATTCTTCAAAATACTTTTTGCTTCAATTGCTGTTTCATCTGCTATTTTTGCTCTAAAACATTTTAAAAAATAATTATATGCGGTGTCTGTTAATATGAAAATTTGTAATCATTTAAACCATAACAAAATATATTCCCCCCAATTCCCCCGTAAGGAAAGTGAACAAAACTCCGCTTCACCAGCTTTAATATCTAATCCGGTGCCGCACTTTCCCGCCGATTCATCGTCGCCGTACAAGTGCTCTCCTTTTAAAGCTGCCGCTCAAAAATTTCGCTCACGTTCCTTATCGCGAAATTTTCTCGGACATAATTATTCCCCAAATAATCAAAAAACATTCCTGACCTCTTTCGGAGCAAATAACAATGCCGATAAATCATTTTTTGACAAAGTAAAAAATTACTTTACGGCTCCTAATATCATTAATGTTCCCAAATTGGAAAAAAATACTCCCTCCGATTTCGCAAAATATCTTTCTGATGAAATGTTTAAGCTCTGGAAGGTGAATATCCCCCCGCAAAATTTAAAAAATATTGTTTCTCCTGAGGAATTTAAAAAAATATTACCCGAGTTAAAACAAAAAAACTTTATTTCTTCTCAAAGAAACGTCGCTCAGGGTATATATTCCGTTGATTTGGATTATCAAACAAATTTTTCCAATGGAAGCAAAAATATTTTTGACACGCTGGATGATATTAACAGTTATGCCAATGAATTTTACGATAAAACAGGCAAGGATTTTTATTTCGCTGTCACCGACAGAGATTCATTGGGCGGAACTCAGCACGCCATTAAAATTATAGGTGAAAATCCGGGTAAGTTTAAACATCTTAAATTTATTCCCGCCGTTAAATTAACGTTTGCACACGAAGCTCCTACTTCTTTATTAAAGTTTGAAAACAGTGAAATGCTTATTTACGGTATTAATCCATTTGAAAAAGGGCTTAGTGATTTTGCGGATACCAGAATTCTTCAGCGAAGGATTATGGCACTTGAGTTTATAAGGGAGATTAACCGGCTCTATCCCGAATTTGCTTATGATATTTTAGAATTTGCCGAACAAAATAAACTTAAATTTTTTAAAGATTATACCATATCAAATCTTTATTGGAGAGCGAGAGAATACGCCGAAACAAAAGGCGGCTCCGTAATTAAAGGTGAAAAAAATACCCCGCAGAAAATTATTGATGATGCTGATGCGGTTATTAATTCTCTTTTTGATTATACGCTTGGCTCTTTTGAAGTATATTCTGCCATTGGCTCAAAAATAGCCGATGAAACCGCTGAATTTAATAAAAGTATCAGAAAAGTTTTTACAACCTACTCCACTCATTATGACGAAAATAAAGGGCGGGTTGTGTCTTTTGCCGAAAACTTATATAGCGATATGATTGATTGTTTAAAACGCCAAAAATACCCCCCTGTTATGGCTATTGCCAATACTTATTACCTTACTCATTATTTTGAACCGCATGGCAACAATAAATCTTTTGAGAATGTTGCCCGGTTTATTAAAAAAATTCAGCAAAATTCAAACAATATGCTTATTGCTTTTGAATCCGTAGCTCCGGCTTATAACAAAGATAATTACCTTTCACCGGAAGCTGTCAGAAAGTTTAATAGTTATTTACGCGAAAATACAAATCTTTATGAAGTCGGCGGAAGTTTCTATTCTATTAATAACTACTCTTTTGATGACAGATTATAAGTCATTACCGCATCATTCCCCTGCTCGGAAATGTATAAAATATCATCTTTTATATACAAAAAATACGGATTTGATACCTTATCCATGAAAATACTTACACTGCCGCCTTTTGTGACTTTTAACACGTTATTCGCATCATAATTAGCTACATATATATTATCATATTTATCTATTGCAAGTCCGACAGGTCCTTCTAACAGATAATCTTTTATAAAATTGGTTTTTGTCTTATTCTTATCTACTTTTATAATTGCATTATCACTGTAACTCGCAACATACATATTTCCTTCTGAATCCACTACCATTCCTGCGGGCGAGTTAAATTTATCTATCAATATCCTTTTGTTTGCGGCAGATGTGGATACTTTTGCACGCTCTATATTATTTGCCTGTTCACTGAATAATTCTTTTGCATCCCTTTCCATCTGTTTTACAATCTCATAATATTCGTAATCATCAGGTATGCATTTTAAATATTTGAGTGCAAGAGCATAATTCTTTTTATTATAGGATATTTTAGCTGCCTGCAAGATTGAATCGTAGTCATAAGGATTTATCGCAATAATTTTAACATATATATTATAAGCATCGTCAAAGCGCTGTTGGGCTACGTATATTGATGCTATGTTATACAACGCATCAGTGAATTGCGGATTGTACGCCAATGCTTGCTCAAATGCTTTTATTGCATTATCGTATGCTTTCGTTCGTGTTAAATTAATACCCGTACGATATGCCGCTACCGCTTTTTGTATATTCTCCTCAGATACTTCCATATCCGTAGCTGCATATATTACTTCTCCCGGCAATATAATACCTGCTAATAATATTGTTAATAAAATAAATTTTTTCTTCATCTCATCACTAATGTTCTTGACGGAATACTATAATTAAATTGAACTGCTTCTTCAAGTTTAAAGGCAACATTTAATAATTTTATTTCATTTAAACAATCAGCCTGTAATTGAATACCTATAGGCATATTTGTACTATCTAATCCCACCGGTATATTCATGGCCGGTATTCCGGCTAAATTAGCCGTTATTGTCGCTATATCTGTTAAATACATGCTTAACGGATCTTCTATCTTTGAACCGATTTCAAATGCCGTATGCGGGCATGTCGGTGAGAGCAATACATCTGCCTGCTTAAACGCATTATCAAAATCATTCTTTACCAGCCTTCTTAATTGCTGCGCCTTTTTATAATATGCATCATAATATCCCGAGCTTAATGCGTAAGTTCCGAGCATTATTCTTCTTTTTACTTCTTCTCCGAATCCTTCCGCTCTTGTTTTTACGTACATATCATAAAGATTATCGGCATTCTTTGTTCTGTAACCGTATTTTACACCGTCAAACCTTGCCAGATTAGAACTTGCTTCCGCTGTTGCAATAACATAATATACCGCAATTGAATATTTTATGAGCGGTAAGGATATCTCTATTATTTCCGCACCTAATGATTTATACGTGTCAATCGATTTTTTTACCGCTTTTGCCACATCAGGAGCCAAACCTTCATCGCATAATTCTTTTATATATCCTATTTTTATCCCGTTTAACGGCTTGTTTAAATCTTTTGTAAAATCAGGAACAGCTTGATTTAATGATGTGGAATCATGTTCATCATGAC
>CANRHJ010000172.1 GCA_947630355.1 Candidatus Gastranaerophilales bacterium
TTTTTCATTTGTTCATAAGTTATAAATGTAGTCATAATTTTTACCTTTCTAATGCAGCATTATTTATTCTAAATTTAATCTTTGAGCTTTTGCAATAGCGCCACTCGTTAACTTCATATATAATTCCATTATATCATTTAAAGCTCTTAGATCTCTATTATAATCAAAGACCACAGAAGTCTCTTTTGCATTTTTATAAGATATATATTTATAGCCATCTCCTTGTGTTATAGTTCCCTTTGCAGGATTTATAGTATAATTACCTGAATTAATGTCATAAACAATAGTACCGTTTCTTATCAAAGTGCTAACTTCAGCAACAAATTCCTGGTTATTTGTTAAAGCATAATTACTTATTAATCTTTGAATGTTGCTATTTTTTATTTGTAAATTGTCTAACTCTGCAGTTTCCGCATCTTTGTTTATAATTTGCCCAAATTTATCTGAATACCAATAGCCTTTTCTTGAATTATTGTGATCTGTCATGTGAGCTGATTCATGATATACAGTGTCTTTAATATAATCATCAGAACTATTTAATAATCCTTCGACTGAATTAATAAATATAGCATATCTATTCTTTGTATGAAATTCACCTACAAACATACATCCATTCAAAAGTTCTTCTGGTGCAAATAAATCTGTCAAAAATATTTCTTGAGGACAACTTTCACCAGTCGCATTCATATGTTTTATTGCATCCTGAATTGCCGTAATTTTTGAATCATCAATAACTTGAACTCCGGTCAGGTCCATGCCAGATTTTACTTCGCTCAATAATATCATATTGTTATCAGCATTAATTTTGACACCTTCAATAGTCATATTTTCTAAAGAAGAATTATATTTTCTCTCGCCTTTTGTGTGTAAATTAATATAATCCCAAGTTTCATATAGCCATGGAATCTCGCATATAGAATATTTACCATTTCTTCCTAATTGTTTTAAAACTTCTTTCGGATCTTCACCGGATGCTATGCTCTCATTCAGTGACTCTGCAAACTGTCTTGCACCAACCAAATCTTTTAATTCAGCCTTATCTGCATCAGTAAGAAATTTAGAATCATCTATATAATCCTCTATCGCGGGGATGAAAGTATTTTTATCATTAATCCGTTCAATAATTTCACTTTTTTCATAAGATGCGCACAAATCTCCGACTAATTTTTTTGATTTATCCGCATTTAAGTTTAATATTTTTGAATCATCAAGCATTTTTAATGTAGCATCATAATCACCTGTTGATTTGAAATTATCCAGTATTTTGTTAGCTTCTGTGTCTCTGTAAGTATTGTATATTTTTCTGTCAGAAATACCTTGTGATTTTAGATAATCATAAGCACCATCAATATTATTAGCTTTATACATTACATTTGCTTTATCGAAAACGGCCTTATTGTACGATTTAATTTTTGCACCTGCGATACCTGTTATTATACCGAGCAATTGGCTAAAACCTTCGCCTGTTATATCTATATCACCCGTAATTACAAAGTCGGATAATAAACTTAGTGCCGTATCCGTACCGACTTCTGCCGCCCAACCTGCAACCGCTTGTACACTCCGGCTGGCTGCTCTTGCCTCATTAGCTGCATCAACAGCGCCATGCACACCTTCTGCAACCTTGTTAATTGCACGACCTGATAATACTAATAATGCATCAATCACTGTATCCTTGATGAGTTCTCTTGCTTTTTCTCCGGTTAATCCGTTCTCTGAAGTTGCTGAATCTATAGCATCTAATCCGTTACCGATAAACATTCCGGCTGTAGCAATCCAATTGCCTGCTTTCATTACAGGACCTGCCGCCGGCGGTGCAAAGAATGATAATATTGCACCTCCAATCGTTAATCCGATACCGCCCAGTGTTACGGCTGTACCTATTTGATTTTCTATATTTGATTGGTCTATACAATATTTATCTATTAACTTTTCTAATGCATTTCCGCTTCCTGAACCAATTGCCAATATTTTACTTGCCGAAGTCTTGGACTGCAAAGTTTCTATGCTGTAGCCCATTGTTTTTTCAAAATTTTCTTCGTATTCTCCAATTAATGTTTTCTGTACATCTTCTTTATTAACTGAAAATAAATTTTGAAAAGCATTTAATTCATAGACTTTAGGCATACCATTACCCATATAATCATGCTCAATTTGGTTTTTATCATTGATTTTTATAGGCCAATCAGGTAAACACTTTTTAAATAATTCATTTAATTCTTCACGTGCTTTTTCTTCACTTCCGTATTTTTCAACCATTATCTCAAATACAGGCTCCATTGTATAAAGACCTGTATGGTCTTGTGTTTCTGTTATTTGTTCAATAAAATTATATGTATTTTGTTCACCTGTTACGGCAAATGAATAAATTTGTTGATATTCTAAGAAGTCTGAAACGTTTTCCTGATTATATTCAACACCTGTCCATTTCTTAAATACTTCTTCAAATTTAGAACTGTCAGAACTGTTTAATGCAGACTTCAATTCAGAAACCATCTTTTCCTGTTCTTTTATTGCAGCATTTATTTCTTCTTTTGTTGCACCACAGCCCATTAAACCTTTAAGAATATTATATGAATCACCGATAATTCCGTCTTCATTCTCCTGGCTCTCAAATTGATTTTTCATATTTTCTAACTGATTTTCAAATAAATCAAGTGTCAGTGCATAATATTGTTCTTCAGGTGTCAGTTCTTTATCGGAATATTGTAAAGTACTTTTCTCTGTTACCGACTCAGCTTCGTCTGAAGTGTAATCATCCAGTTCTTTTATGTCTGTAAGCATATTTTCCGTATTTACTATAGTATCATCACTATCAAGCTTATTAATTTTTGATGTTTGGTCAGCCGAAATAAAATCATTCCCTTTTCCGCTTGTTAGTTGATTTACACTGCTTTTGTCGTTTACATAAATATTATCTTCATCACTTCCCGTATCTAATGTATTGTTTACGGTTGATTGGTATAAAACAACGTTATCACTGCCTGACCCTGTTTTTGCATCATCGGCTTTTGAATTTGTCAATAACAAATCATCATTACCTGAACCTGTATCAATTTTTCCTATCGTTGATGTATTTATGGTAATACTGTCGTCCCCCCTCGACGAATTAATTTCATTAACTGTAGAATTATTTATATGTACTATATTGTTATCATTTGAAAAACTCACATAATCTCCTATTGATAATTTATCTTTAATAACTGCATTATCTACATTTATTAAGTCAGCTCCGGAACCTGAAAATATATTGTTAACTATTGCACCTGATTCGACATTGATTACATCGTCACCTTCACCCGTATCTATTTCCTCTGCCATACTTCCTTTGGATTTAATGTTAATAACATCATCCCCGCCTTTGGTATCTATTTTATTTACAGTGGCTTTTTCTGATATATTAATTGTTTGTGAGTTATTTCCGCCCGTTATTTTATCAACATTAGTATAAGCACCAATTAAATTTATTGTTTCTCCGCCTTTTTTTGCATCTATTTTATCTACCTGGCTGTCTATTACGGTAATATTTTGCCCTTCGCCAAGCTGAATATCAACACCATTACCATTTATTACAACTAACTCTTTCGTTTTGGGATTGTACTTAATTTGTGCATCGGGGCATTTTGATAAATCTATTGTTATTTTTGTCCCGTTATATTCATATACAAATGTAGTTTCTGAAAATGC
>CANRHJ010000173.1 GCA_947630355.1 Candidatus Gastranaerophilales bacterium
TCGCCTTTTGATGTTGTCACTTCTATATATGAAGCATTTTCCACTACGTGTGAACTGGTTAATATTATTCCGTTTTTATTAATAATACAACCAGTACCGCTTGATAATCCGTCTGCTAATTGTGCTTCTACCAATACTATTGCAGGATTTATTTTCTCGTAAACCGTGACGTTTATGAATTCTTCTCCTTTATATTCATTGTCTTTCGAATAAACTATTGTATTTAATGAAATTCCTGTTATAAACGAAACTGCCAATATTACTATTACAGATAAAACTTTCCATTTTTTATACATTAAGATTAACCAAACCTCTCTTAAACTATTAAAAAGTTATTCCTTCCTGATATAATAATTAAACAATTTTTCCCGATATTTTACATTAGTACGAAAGTGTGTAATTTTAACAATTAAAACGGTTATTATAACTTCAAGTTAACTATAAAATATTGTTATAACGATTTGTTTTATTCTATAATATTTATAGAGGGAATATGTTGCTAACAATATTTAAAAGTCAATTAGTAAAAAAAATGGAGAATATAGTCGGCGCAGAAAATGTATTAAGCAGCCGTGAAGAGTTATGCATATATTCAAGTGATTCTACAAACATAATTAATGCGGATGAACTTGCACAAGCAGTTGTCTTTCCTCAAACTGCCATGCAAGTCAGTGAAATAATGAAATATGCATATAAAAAA
This sequence comes from Candidatus Gastranaerophilales bacterium, assembly GCA_947630355.1. Classification (GTDB taxonomy): domain Bacteria; phylum Cyanobacteriota; class Vampirovibrionia; order Gastranaerophilales; family Gastranaerophilaceae; genus Avigastranaerophilus. The sequence goes on from CANRHJ010000173.1 coordinate 701, forward strand.
TCGATACCGGTAGTAGCCAGAAGTGCGGGAACCAGCGTTTGCGGAGCCTGCCTGCCGAAAAAAAACGGTATTATTCTCGATTTTTCCAAAATGAATAGGATTATTGAAATAAATAAAGATAATCTTATTTGTAAAGCGGAACCGGGTGTTGTAATAGAAGATTTAAAAAAAGAAGCGGAAAAATATGATTTATTTTATCCGCCCGATCCGTCAAACTTGAAAGTTTCCATGCTCGGCGGCAGTATAGCATTGTCTTCGGGCGGCCCGCATACATTTAAGTATGGCTCTACCAAAGATTATATTATTGACTTGGAAATAGTTACGGCTGACGGGAAAATTATGCATACCGGATGTGATTGCTCAAAAAATGTTACCGGATATAATTTAACTCAGCTTTTTGTGGGTTCGGAAGGTACTTTGGGGATTATTACTCAAGCTGCAATAAGACTTATACCAAAGCCCGAAGCCAAACGCGTTATGCTTGCTTATTTTAATACTCTTGAAGATACTTCCAGAACTGTTAATGACATAATTTCTAATTTGATTACTCCTTCCGTAATAGATTTGATAGATAAAAACACTATTCAAACTACTGAAAGTTTTTATCCTTCAGGCATGTTGACGGATAAAGAAGCCGCTTTACTTATAGAAATAGACGGTTTTAAATCTTCACTTGATGAACAATACGAAAAAATAATAGAAATATGTAAGAATAACAATTCTGATTACATTCAAACGGCACAAACACCGGAAGAAGAGGAACGTATATGGATTTCAAGACGTTCTTCTTTCGGTGCGACCGCAAAGCTTGCACCGAATGTTGTAACTGAAGATGTGGTTGTTCCAAGAGAAAATATTGTTCCTTTAGTTAAAGGAATAAGAGAGATTTGCAGCAGATATAATCTTAAAACCTGCATTATGGGACATATCGGCGACGGTAATATTCATCCTAATATTGCTCTTGACTTGCGAAATGAAGCTGAACGTATTAATTTTGAGAAAGCTAAGGAGGAATTATTCCGTCTGGCAATCAGTTTAAAAGGAACATTATCAGGTGAACACGGTATAGGCTGTGAAAAATCGGATTTTATCAATGAAGCAATTAATGCGGATTGTATTAGTTTAATGAAACAAATTAAAAAACTTCTTGATCCCAAAAATATTTTAAACCCTAAAAAAATTTTTCCGGAGGTAAAATGACATATTGCATTATACAAACTACCGTATCTGATAATGAAGAGGCAAAAAAAATCGCACATCATCTCATTCAAAAAAAGCTTATTGCCTGCTGCAGTATTATTCCGAATGTAAAGTCCATATACACTTGGAAGGACGGAATAAATGAAGATAATGAAGCTCTAATGGTTATGAAAACAAAAACACAGCTATATTCCCAAGCGGAAGAAGAAATAAAACGACTTCACAGCTATGAGGTTCCCGAAATTATCTGTTTAAATATTCAGGCGGGAAGCAAAGATTATTTAAACTGGATAAGCGAACAAACATAAATTATTCATAAAACTTAATACACTATCAATTTCACTCTAAAACATTTTTTTATATTTATATATACAAAAATAGGGGGAATTAGAAATGGTAAATGGTGTATATAATAATTATAATATTCAAAATCCCCAAAGCAAAAACACAAGTAACGTAACAAATAACAGTACAACACAAGGAAGTTCTTGGTTTAAAGATTGGCTGGATGATAAAGATAAAGTCTGTACCGACGGTAATGATGACGGAAAAATTTCATTTAAGGAATCAGCAGCATCATTTGGAAAAGGGCTTATCGGTATAGTTAAATCCGTTGTCAAACATCCCGTAGCAACAGGTTTAACAATAGCAGCAGGAGTAGCATTAACAGTAGCAACAGGTGGAGCAGCACTTCCTGCATTAGTTGCAACGGGAGTTACTTTAGGTGCAGCACAAATAGGTGTTGGTATTTATAAAGCATCTACGGCAGAAACAGACGGCGAGGCAAAACAAGCATTTGAAACAATCGGAAACGGTACATTTGCCGTTACAGCTTCGGCATTATCAGCTAAAGGTGCATTAAATGCTGCCTCCAAAGCAGGTGTTTCATCAGCAAATACAGCAAAAGATGCAAATATAATTCAATCTACCGTTAATTGTTTTAAAGTCACGCCTGAAGCAGTATTACAAAGTGCAAAAAATATAAAAGGTAATTTTTTAACTGCTACAACAGGAACTATACAAGCTAATTCAAATGCACTAAGAAAAGGGCAGGTTGAATATATGAGCAAAGCTAACGAGGCTCAAGCATACAGATTTAATCCAAATGGAACCGAAGAAGAAATATTAGCAAATAATCCCGGTGTATTTAAAGATGCAAACGGAAATTATTGTATTCCAAATAAGTGGAATCCCGATGAACCGTATATAATAGATACATCAAAAGAGCAAATGATTATGATGTATGACGGAACAAGTGATATGGCAGTATGTGACGGCGGAGTATTTAACGGTTCATACGTTGATACAGCTGCATTTAAAAACTCAGGACAATTAAATTATCAAAACCCGTCAACTTTAGAATACGGAAAAATTGTTAATGTTACAAAACAAGCTCCTGGTGCTTTTAAAATAGTACCGGAAGGAACCAAAGTACAGACATTGGAAGGTCTTAGAACTGTAGGTGATGGTGAAGTAATAGCTGTTGACCATACAGGCAGTCCTTATGTAACTACGGCTAAAAATGTACTTAAAAGAAATATTCCGATTGACTCCGAAAAATCTATAGAAGGTTTTGAAGCATTAAAACAATTTAGTGAACAATAAATATAAAAAATCTTATATTAACAAAAATAGTATCCTTAGCAAGGATACTGTTTTTTACGTAAAATATCATATATAATATGTAAAAAGGTAAAAATTATTTTAGGATTTTTTAAAAAAGAAAAAGAGCCGCAATATACCGTAAAAATGAGCTATGACAAGTCAAAGCCGTTA
>CANRHJ010000174.1 GCA_947630355.1 Candidatus Gastranaerophilales bacterium
TATTAGCTCAGGTGGTTAGAGCGTACGCCTGATAAGCGTAAGGTCCCTGGTTCGAGTCCAGGATGGCCCACCATTAAATAAAAGAAGTCAATTAGACTTCTTTTTTTATGTCAAATTGTATTGTATTGGTGTTACTAATTGAGTAGTTTGCTTTTTTCGGATAGTTTGTTTCCCGTTTGGGTTTTAGCTGCCCTTAAATAATCAAACCAAGTGTCTTTTGGTATTAATTTATAAATTTAACAGAACAACTATTTAGTGCGGTAAAACATACTCAACAATCATATGGTATATTTTACCTTCTTTTTGTGCTTCTTGCAAAACTTTGAATTGTGAATTTCTGGGGAATAACATTTCTGATTGTTTGCTGTGTTTTGCACACGAAACTTTTGAACCCTTAGGAACTTTTATAGTCAATATCAAATTTTTGTCAGTCTGAGCAAAACGGTTTGCCACATCTTCATTAAAACTTGCATAAGGATAACCTTTATCTACAGGAATTATACATCCTTTTTTTGTATTAATTATGTCATCAATATACTGACACCTCGATTTGTAATATTCAGGAGCATTAAGTCCTCTATACACAGTTATATTTTCTTGCGTAGAGGGAATATTTTCCAATCCTTTATCTAAGATTTTTTGCCACAGACCTCCTTCGTTACCTTTTGCATCTTTGCATCTTAGATCTGAATTATAACTGTATGCACTTGCGTGTCCATCTACGGTTTTAGATGTGTTATATAAATTATCATTCAGATAGTTTAATATTTCATCTTCAAATGTCAAATTGTATTCATCATATACATCAAATTCTATTCCGTTCTTTTTTAGTATTTCTTTTGCATGTTCAAATTTTAGCATTTTGTCTTTATCGAAAGTATCTAATTTGGCAGCTAATTCTAATTTTTGACATTCTTTATTACTTGACCACAGATAGTCCAAATAATTATCTTCACTGTCGAGTCCGTATTGTTTTATTTCATCTTCAAGTATTCCTTGTTCTTTAAGATATTTTATTCTATCTTCCCGAGAAGGCATATTTTCTTTGTGTTCGGCAATAAATTTTTCTTTTGCTTCTTTCAAAGTTTGCTGCGGTGTTTTAATTTCAGTTTGAGTTTCTTGTTTTTTTACAACATGTTCCGGCTTTGGCTCTGCTTTTGTTTCAGCCTTTGGTTCAACTTTTGTTTCTTGCTTTGGTTCTGGTTTTGTTTCAGTCTTTGGCTTTGGCTCTGCTTTTGGTTCTACATTTGTTTCTGTCTTTGGTTCGACTTTTGTTTCTGTCTTTGGCTCTGGTTTAGGTTCGGATGGTTTTTCAATCTGCACTTCTTCTTGTTTTACAGCCGGTTTTTTAATTCCCAAATTAACTAAAAATTCTCCGCTTGTGAAAGATTTAAATGATTTACCTACTGCTTTTGGTGCATTTTTTATACAAGCCCAAGTCGCTTTAAAGGAGTTCATTTTTTCAGCACCCTCAATACCGGCTCCTTTTGCAGCTGCTTTAGCTCCGGTAACAGAACCAACAAAAATACTTGTTCCCATTCCTATACCTTGCCAAGCTTGTTTTGCTTCTTCATCCGTTGTAGCGTTATGTGCTCTATAAGCACTGACTCCAAACGTAATACCGCCGCTAATAACTCCCGTGGCTATCAATAAAGGTGCTATAGCTCCGCCTGTAGCAACAGTTAAGGCACTAATTCCCGCTATTGATGCTATTCCTATGATTAAATTTTTCGGGGATTTGAACATAGCAGTAATGGGGGCAATAATACCTTTTCCAAAATTAATCAATTTATCTTTAGCAGAAATTTTACCGTCATTTTTTGAATAATCAAAAGTATCACTTGAGGTTTGAGATTTTAATTGAAGATTACCCTTATTTTTATATCTTGATGTTGTCACGGAAGAATTAACAACAGCAGGATTATTACCATTATTTAAAACCTGTTGACTATATAATCTTTGTTGGAACATCGGTCTAACGGTCATTTTATGTATATCCTCCTCGTAGATTCATATATATAAATATATAAAAATTTTGTAGGACAAAAATTGACATAGTTTTAGTCCTTCTTTAATATTTTGTAAAAATTAAAAAAATTTGACAATTTATATTTGGGAAAAATTTTTACATTATTAAGGAAGGTAGGTTTACAGGAGGAATAATATTTAAACAAACCACGCAAATCAACAAAATTTGAATATAAACGACAATAAAAACAATCAAAGCGCAAAATCAAAAGCTATAGGCGCTATTCAAGTAGCCGGAGGTGCTGCTGCTGTATTTTTAATAAAAAAAGTATAGAAAAATTTAAGTCACAATAAAATTTAAATAGTTTCTTAATTTGATAAATTTTTATTATTATAAAAATTTTAAAATTAACTTGCCTTAAATAATTACGTCTAAGTATTTCTTTACATTTATTTTTCTTTTATTCTTTTTAAAACCATTTTAGGAACTTGGCTGTAATTTTTTATTCCAATGATTTTTACTAAAGATTTTTGCATAATCATAAATGAAATAATCATCAATAATGCCCCGAATAAATATTCTAAACCTGTCGCCATATTGTGTTTTATAGTATAAATATAAAATAAAACACTCACAATAAATTGTATTTCAGCGGTTACCATTCCGGGTGAATAAAATTTATCCATTTTAAATAATTTTATAAAACCGATATGAACAACACCCTCCATTATTCCTAATGTTGCAGTCATTAAAATAGGAATCATATAATTATCTAAACAAAATGGTACTATCGTAATAATTAATAAAAGAATATCAACGGGAACTCTTGTTATTCTTCTTAATTCTTCATTCGATTTAACGTCTAAAACTTCCGAGAATTTATCAAAAAAACCGCCCGGATAAACTCCTTCTTCCCATTCGTGCAACAGAAAAAGAACGGTGTAAATTAAAGCGACTTTTTGAATAAATGATAAATCACCCATAATTGCAGCTATGAGTATAAATAATATCGAAATTACGGTATAAATTATAGCATAGGCTTTATCCTTTTATAAACTTCTCACTATCAAGATATTTTATCACTCTTGCAGGGTTTCCGACAACGACGGCGTTATCCGGTACATCTTTTGTAACAACCGCACCTGCTCCAACTACAGCATTTTCTCCGATTGTAACACCGGGAAGAATTGTAACATTTACTCCAATCCATACGTTTTTCTTTATATGAACAGGTTTGCAGGTAATAATATGCCTTTCATACATATCGTGGTTATTTGTTGCAATTGTGCAATTTAAAGAAATCATTGTGTTATCTTCAATAGTTAAACCGCCTGCTTACATACATTGAAAGCCGTTTAATATAACAACATTTTTCCCGATTTTAACTTTATCGGCTAAGATTGTAAAAATTGGCGGATGAATAACGGTGTTTTCTCCAAGCGTATGGTTGAAAAGTTCGTCAATTAATTTTTTGCATTCAGGGTTTGTCGGGTTTGTTTGATTTATCCTAAAACATAAATCAGAGCTTCTTCTTGCTTCTTCAATCCTTTGGGGTTCTTGATTTCTGACATCAATTCTTATTTCTTCCATAGTTACCTCACTGTTTCTAACTTGCACAAAATTGAATGGTATTCATTGACTTTCATTCAATGAATATGATACAATAAAAATTGTAAAAGTAAAGAGGTAGTGCTTGAGG
>CANRHJ010000175.1 GCA_947630355.1 Candidatus Gastranaerophilales bacterium
ACTACTATATTATCCGCATCCGTTACACTAACCAGTTCTTTGGAAGAGTATATTATAGAATTTTTTACATCATTTGTTATTACGTTCCCGTATATTACGTTTTTATTCTTATCTTTTTCTCCCTGTAAATATATATTCTCCCAAGTATAATAGTCTTTTCTCCTTAAATTTAAGTCTAGAATTACCGCTTTTTCAGGCTTTTTCTCTATTACGGATTCTCTGGTTAATTCTTTTGTACAATCGTACAGTTCATATTTTATCTGATTTTTATCGTTAAACATTTCTTTCGTGAATTTTTTACTTAACTCAGGCAAACATTTATTAAACATCTTAGTAAATGCGGAAACTTTACCTCCATATATTCCGCTGTTCCAATAATTTCCTCCGGCAGTTAGTGCTTCAGCCGTCTTTAAAGAAGGATTAACAATAAATTTCTCCGCAATTTTGCCTTCACTTACCTGTTCACCGCATTTTATATACGATGCCGCAGTGTCCGCGTACAATGGTTTTATTCCTGCCGCGAATATTTTACCTGTTTTGGCATATTTTTTTATCTTTTCTGTCAGTAATTTTATCTCGTTTTTATCTTCCGGTCCGAAAAGTGAAGGAATTATTATAACCGTTTCATCACGCTTATTTTCTATATATTTTAATGCGGATAATATTCTGATTCCGCTTAATTTGTCCATTGGTTCGGTTAGTATTATCGGATTTTTGAATATTGTTTCTATCTCTTTTTTTACTTCATTTACATCCAATATATCGGCGATTGTTATTATATCCTTTGGTTTTGCCAGTTCAGCTAACACAGAATACGTATGCTGCAACAGAGTCTTTCCTTTTTTATCTTTTTTTATTATTTTCCGGGCATTCATACCGTTTAAAGGCCATAACTTGTTACCTATTCCTTCTGCCGTTATTATATATTTCATTTATCTCTCCTATTCCTTATCTTATTTTATCATCCTTTCTTTTATTCATTCAAATAATGTCAGGTAAAATTTTTGAATTCCGTCCATATGTGAAATGTTGACGGGTGATTTAAAGTGCGGCACTTGAAAATCAGCCATGAGTCTGCGGATGAGTACAAAATCGGATTAGATAAAGTTATGTAAAGATACTTACTTTTCTTAGACAAAAAATTTAAAAACATATATAATATTCTTATAAATGTTTTTCAGAGGGGATTATTTATGAGTTCATCAGTTTTAGAAAATATTGAAAAAAAAGAAATTTCACCTAAAGAAATCAGAGAAATGCTGGGTATTGATAATTCACAAATTCAGGAACTTTGTAAAATCGCAGATATTAAACTTAAAAGAAATAACAAAGGTCTCACTTACTTCACTCAGGATGATGCTGATACTTTAAGCTCGGTTTCTTCTAAAATGAATTCGGAAAAACATGTTACGGTGCCTGTTAAAAATACTGTTTATAAAGGTACTAATTCTATTTCAAATGCTTCTATCGTAGATTTGGTTAATACACTAAGAAGTATTGAAACCTCCATTACCGATAAATTAACTTCTATACTCGATGAAAAACTTGACGGCATGGATGATGTGGTTTTAGAACTTATCAGAGTTAAAACCGAAAATGAAACCATGAGATTTAAAATTAACGAACTTAATAAAGAAAATTATAAACTTAAAAAAGAAGTTAATTCTTTTAAGAAAGTTCCTTTTGGTTTCTATGCAAAAACAAGTGTGAATGATTCAATTTTGTAATATAGCTTTAAAATTAGCTTGGTTACAATAAAAGCAAAGTATGCATATCGTTCAGTTTAAATATGTTCGATTTTCTTAATTTTAAAGTTTTCATCCCAAAAAACTTTTAAGTTATTTTTTATTTGATGATACCTTAACTGGTTAGTTGAAGCACATTTTATGGCATCATCAAACTTCATTATGTTTTTTTCAGCCAGATTTTTAACAATATCACACAGTAATAAAGAACTTCCCGCTATAACTCCTTGTGCATCGGTTAATTTCCCGTTTTTATTGTATATTTTTTTTCCTGCAAACAGTGTTTCACTGATTGTTGAATGAGCCGGAGGAAGTGCATCCGATATTAATAATATTTTATCCGCAGGCTTTTGTTTTAAGGTTATTGATATTACTTCATCACTTACATGCAAAGAATCACCTATTAATTCGGTGTAGATTTTATCATTCGTCAAAGAACTTACCGTTGTTGATTTACCCCGATGAGAAAATGCACCCATAGCGTTATACAAATGAGTTACCTGATTTACTTCACTTAAATCACTGCCCAAACAATGTCCTGCCGATATTTTTATATTTTGTGTTTTTAAATACTTTATAAACTCTCCGCTATAATCAAGTTCCGGCGCTATCGTTATTATTTTTATTATTTCATCTTCTATTTCTTTATACAACTCAACATCTAACGGCAATATATATTCAGGATTATGAATACCCGCTTTTTCGGGATTAATAAAAGGACCTTCCAAATGTATTCCCGCAATTTGGGCACTTTTCGCGTTCTGATGAATTTTTGCTTCTTTTATGATTTTTATTCTTTCTTTTATTAAATCTAAATCATCCGTCATTATGGTCGGAAAATATGCACAAACGCCATGTTCCGCAAGAAGTTCGGATAATTCCGTAACCTGAGCCGAGCTGCAATTCATTAAATCTGTTCCGAAAGCACCATGTATATGCTGTTCTACTAAACCTGCCGTTTCAATCATTTATCCTCTTAAAGAAGCTATTGCCTCTTTCATATCTACGCTTTTATATATGTAATTTCCCGCTACGAGAGCATCCGCTCCCAAATCTATGCAATATTTACCTGTTTGATTATTTATACCTCCATCAACTTCTATTATTGCATCATAATCTGTTTCTTCCCTTATTTCCTTTATTTTTAATGCACATTCTTCCATAAATTTTTGACCGCCAAAACCCGGCTCCACCGTCATTATTAATATTAAATCAATTTTATTTACATAAGGCAAAATTTCACGGAAGGAGGTCTTTGGTTTTATTGACAACCCTGCCTTTATATTATGTGATTTTATTTCATCAATTATTTCACTTATTTTTTCTTTTGCAGCCTCATAATGTATAGTTATTATATCAGCACCTGCCGATATAAAATCTTTTATGTATTTTTGAGGATTTTCTATCATTAAATGTACATCCAAAGGAAGGGTTGTAATTCTTCTTATTGACTTCACCACAGGTGCACCTATTGTCAGGTTCGGAACAAAATGACCGTCCATTACATCTATATGTATCCAATCAGCACCGCATTCTTCCAACTTTTTTATTTCTTTTTCCAAATTTGCAAAATCCGCAGACAATATTGACGGCGATATTATTGTTTTATCCATTATTCTTTTCCTCTAATATTTTTAAGTTCTTTAAAGCATTATATGCTGCCGTTTTTTCCGCTTCTTTTTTTGTCCTTCCTTCGCCTGTACCTAATTCTTCTCCTCTATATTCAACTTTAACCTCAAATTTCTTATTGTGATCTTTGCCGGTTTCCCTTATCAGCTTATATGCGGGCAAATCCTTATTTTTACCTTGCGTATATTCCTGCAATTGCTCTTTGGGATTATAATTACATATTGCATCTTCAATATTTCTGTCTTTATAAATTTTGTAGATAAATGCTTTTGCAGCTTCTGTAC
>CANRHJ010000176.1 GCA_947630355.1 Candidatus Gastranaerophilales bacterium
GAGTAGGGGATACAACCGACATTGTTAATAAAGAAATGTATACTTTTGAGAAAAGTGAAAGAAGCTTAACTCTGCGGCCGGAAAATACAGCGGGAGTGGTAAGAGCACTAATCGAACATAATATATACAGACAGAGTCCTCCCGTAAAATTTTGGTATAAAGGTCCTATGTTCAGATATGAAAGACCTCAAGCAGGCAGACAAAGACAATTTCATCAAATAGGTGTTGAAATGTTCGGTATCCAAGATGCTTCGGCTGATGTTGAATGTATAAGTCTGGCTGTTAATTTCTTAAATTCAATCGGCTTGAATGACTTATCCGTTGAAATTAATTCACTCGGATGCCCAAAGTGCAGAAGTAAATACAAAGAACAATTAAAGTCCGTGATTAAACCTTTCTTATCTGAATTGTGCGAAGATTGCCAAAGCAGATTTGAAAAAAATCCGTTAAGAATTCTTGATTGTAAAAATGAAGTTTGTAATAAATTATTTGAAGAGCATGGATTATATTCATCTTTGACCGGAATTACTTTATGTGAAGAATGCGCGGAACATTACGAAAAATTAAAAGAATATTTGGATATACTGAACATAAAATACAGTGAAAATAAGTTTCTGGTAAGAGGATTGGATTATTATACCAAAACGGTATTTGAAATAAAATCAAACAATTTAGGTTCTCAAAACGCGGTATGCGGCGGAGGACGATATGACGGTCTTGTTGAAAATTTGGGCGGGCCCGGCCTTCCTGCAGTCGGATGGGCTATGGGAGTTGAACGCCTGAATTTGCTGCTTGATAATAAAACCGACAATTTAATTGATTTCTTTATTGTTTCGGATAACATGCGTGAAGCTTTGAAATTAACATCTCAGTTAAGAAATTACGGATTTAGCGCGGAATTTGATTATAACGGCAGGAAATTTTCAAAACAATTGGAGAAAGCATCAAAGCTCTCGGAATATGCCGTAATTATTGGTGAAGATGAAATAAAAACAGGATATTATACTTTAAAAGATTTGAGAACTTCTGAGCAAAAACAAGTTAAATTTGAAGAATTAGTAAATATTAAAAGAACAAATCTTTAACTGCGGACATTTCTTCAAAAGATATTCCCGCTTCGGTAAGTTCTTCCGATGTAATGCCGAACAGACCTATTAACCTTTTTGTTTCTTCCGTAAGCGAATTATTTTTTATCCCGCTAATAATTTTTTTTACAACATTTTGGCGTTTTATAACAGGGCTAATATTTTCTTTGTTTTTGTTAAAAATTCTCTTTTTAGATTTTCCCATAGAAATCTCACTTTGTTAAATTTAGTTCCGCACAAATTTCATAAATAGGGTTTTCCCGCACTTTGATTTGTATTTACTTCGTAAAATTTTAAATCGGCGAAATTTTTCACTTGTTATTATGATAACTTAAAAACACAATGTTTTGAATAAAAAATCAAATGTAAAATTTTGTAAATAATTCATTAAATATTGTTATAATTTCGCAAAATTTTATTTTCAGTATACTTACGTTTGTATAATAATTTATAAAAAAGGAGCTAATACATGCAAATTAATAATCTTTCAAATGGTTTGTCACAAACGAGTTTTCAAAGAAGAGATAAGAAATCGAAAATAAAAAATCAACAGAAACAAAACAAAAATTTCAAAGATAAAGCTGCAAAAGCAGGGTTATCCGCAGCATCTTTAGCAGCAGCCGGTGTATTTTTATCAGGCGCAAATCATGCAAATCCTTTATATAATATACAAGCTCAAGTTGACGGGAATTTGAACAATAATACATCAGATGTACAGAATCCCGAAGGATACAAAGATTTAGGCAACATAGCCGAAGCATTAAGTACATTCTCTAGTACTTCAAACAAAATGCAGCTTTCAGATATAGAATTTGCATCATTACCCGTAACGGAATTTTATTTTACCAACTCAGACGGTGAAGTAGTATTATCTCCCGATAAAAATTTACCGAAAAATGACGGCGGCTCAGTTATAGTTACAATTACGGAAACTGCTTCAAAGAAGGATAATGAAGGTAATACTTTAAATGAAATCGTAGAAAAAGTTTATGCTGATGCTTTAAAAGGCTATAAAGGCGAAGCAAGAATTAATATTAAAAATAAAATGATTGACGAAATCGTACAATCCAACCCTTCTTTATCCGAATATGTCAGCAAAGAATTGGCTAACCAAGCAAAGAGTTATGACATTGTCGGAAACCTGAATTTATATACAGGTTTAACAAGTGATGATGAAACTCTTGATACAAGATTATTAACAATTCCAAATTCAATTGTATATAACGTTCAAGGTTTGGAACCCGATGATGTAACATTTTGTAATTCTGCCGTAAACTATACTCCTAAAAATTCGTCGGGAAGTGTAGTAAAAGATAAAAATGAAAAATTAATGGAAGGTGAATATCATTCATTATCTGATTTAATATATGCAAATTACGGTAAAGATATAAAAGGTGAAGCATACAGAGATATTTTATATGCGATTGTAAATTCACCCGCAAATGCTTCCGAATTTGAAAATATGTTAGATAAGATGAACTTCTTTGATATATTGAATGTTGAAAACATTAACGATTTAAACAGAACATTAGATGAAAATATAAATGATGATTTAATAGGTATATCATTACCGTCCGTAACTACATTAAGAAACCAAGCGCATAATGCCGATGTAAATACAAAAAAGAGTGACGGTATTATTTATCAGATATCTCCCGGAGCAGTTGTTGCAGGTCAAAATGACAGAATTATATTAATTCAGGATAATAAAAATGCGAACGGTACAATGAAAGCCGGAGATGTATACACATTAAAAGATGTACTTCAATTTTATTCATCACCTGACGGAAACGGCAGATTTGCAAATGTTGTAAACGGAAAACTTGAATTAAATGATAAGGTTAATTACGGTGAACAGTTTGCAGAACAAATTTTACAGCAAATTGCATATTCTAACTTAGATATATTTACAACAACAATGGAAGATAAAAACGGAATACATACATACGGTGTGTTTGATGTAGATGCTGATTATGATGTAACCGGAAAATCTTTGGAAGAAATTATCAGCCATTCAAAAATAAACATTAACAGACTTATGGGATACAGTTTTGTTGATGAAAACGGAAAATCAAGATTTGAAGACGGCGTTGAATTAAAGTTACCACAGTTTAATTACAGATTAAATGATTGTAAAACATTAAAACCGTGTGATTGTGATTGTGATTGCGGTGATGATAATAATGATGATGATTGTTCTTGCAAACCGTCACAACCTACGAAACCTGCAGAAGATAATAAACCTACAAAACCTGCAGAAGATAATAAACCAACAAAACCTGCGGAAGATAATAAACCTACAAAACCTGCGGAAGATAATAAACCTACAAAACCTGCGGATGATGAACCGACATGCCCATGCCCGACGGGAGATACAGAACCTACGGATCCGGGCTGCACATGTCCGACGGGAAACACGGAACCTACGGATCCGGGCTGCACATGTCCAACGGGAAACACTGAACCTACAGATCCGGGCTGCACATGTCCAACGGGAAACACTGAACCTACAGATCCGGGCTGTACATGTCCAACGGGAAACACTGAACCGACAACACCTACATG
>CANRHJ010000177.1 GCA_947630355.1 Candidatus Gastranaerophilales bacterium
AAGATGCCTTATGTTATCTTTTGAACCGGTAAAAAAATTATCAAGGCAAATTATATCGTTACCTTCATTTAAAAGTCTTTCACAAAGGTGAGAACCGATAAATCCTGCTCCTCCGGTAATAAGTATACGTTTCATTTCATATCCGCCTTTACTGTTACATATATCCCATAAAGCATAAAATTATAAAGTTTACATTTTTAAAATTCTTTCACTTTCTGCTGTTTATTGAAAGTGCCGTCTGTTTTATACAATTTTATTATACTATAGATATTAATATTTATATAAATTTATTCACATTTTAATCAAATTATAGTAATATAGAAAAAATGGTCTTAAATTTGTAACAAAAATTTAATAAATGCTACGAATATAGCATAATTTTTTATTTATAAGTTTTGTATATTTGTGTTTATTATAGGGGTAAGATATGTCAACAGGAATTTTTGCAAATATGATTAATCAAGGTACGGCCGGTGTGTCTGCCGCTGTTAAAACTGCCGTAGAACCTAAAGCAGTTGAAGTAAATAAAAAAGAAAAAGTTAAAAAGGTAATAAAAGAAGCAGCACCTTATGTTATACCTTTAGCCGCAATTCCCGTAACGGCATTGATTACCTATAAAATGTCAAATAAAAACATTAAAGGATTAAACGAACAAATTTCCAATCTTACAAATGAATTAAACACAATAAAAAATTCAATTAAAGATAATACCACAAGGATAAACGAACAAACACAAATAACATCAAAATTAAATTCAAAATTATTAAAACTGGCTTTAACGGTAGCGGGAATTACCGGTACATACCAAGCAGGTAAAATGACTGCACAACAGGAAGATGATGTGTTTAAAAAAGCAGACGACAGGCTGAATAAAATATCATCCGATGCAAACAGAGCAGGCAGAGGTAATCTGCTGGGTAATAAATATACTGACGTTTACGCAGGTATTCCTTTATTAACAAACAATGATGTTAAAAGCAGAAATGTAAATAAATACGACAGTGCAATAAAAAGAATGCAAGATACGGCATCAAAATATTTGTATGAATCACCTTCGGTTCAGAAAATAACATCGGAAAAACCTGTTTTATGGTCAATCTCGTCAGAATTTCCTCCGATGAAAGAAGGCGGTTTAGGCAGTGTTGCTGTGGCTCTTCAAAACAACATTTCCAAATTGGGCATTGATATACCAACATTCATACCAATGTACGAGCAGCCGGGAGTCGCTTCTTTTAAACAAATAGGCAAAAATTATTATTATAATTACAAAAAAGACCAATTTAAATTATACAAAGCTGTATCATTTAAAGTTGACACATATCAAGACGGAAAACCGAAAACTGAAAATGTTGATGTATACTTTACACATATAAAAGATGAAAACGGAAAAGATAAAAAATTATTTTTCATAAAAAATGATACTTATTTTGACGGAACAATATATCAGAGTTCCGCAAAATCAGAAGAACCCGAAAAATTTGCGTTTTTCTCAAAAGCGGTATATGAGCTTGCAAAAGCCGTAACAGACAGAAAAAGTGTAAAAGACTTAAATATATATAGTGAAGCTTTATTTGACCAAATTCCTCCGATGGACGGATTTATATTAAATGATTGGCAGGCAGCACCTGTAGCTGCACTTGCAAGATACAAGGCTCCATTGGAAAATGCTTACGGTCAATTATCTGATGATGCTGCTAATAAGCTTGAAAATATAAATATTATTACAATCGGTCATAATACGATGTATCAGGGTTCAACTAAAAATTGCAATAATGACGGTCAAAGAGTTGAAGCTACGTCAAACATACTTAATACATTATTTGACAGATATGCATATGAAACTGTATCTAATGCGCTGACAAAAGCTTCCGAAAATTATCCCGATGATGAAGGATTGAAAAACCTTGACAATGTATTAATAACGGATATCAATTCAACAAATCATACAAATCTGTTAAATATGGGAATATGTTTGAGTAATTATTTCTGTCCCGTATCTGAGAACTATGCGAAAGAGATTATCTCTGATGACCATCCGGACCTCGCAGGCGAACTTAGATGGGCTCTTAAACAAAGGAATGAAGCTGGTTCTCTTGTAGGTATTATTAACGGTAATGATTTTGATTCTTTATCAATTGAGGCAAAAAAATTAAAAATTGAAGGTGATACAGGTTTAAATTTTGAAACTTATAACAAAAATTCCGATATCAATGACATAATGGAAGCAAGAAATAAAAATAAAATTAATTTTTATAATAATTATATAGTTCCTTTATCTCACAAGAATAATGCGGCTGATACGGATGAAAGAGTTTCAGAAGTCAGAAAGTTGACGTCAGCTCTTGAGTTTGTTGACCCGAAAGGAAATACTGTATTGGAAAAATTATCTGCGGAAGAATTAAAACAAACTCCCGTAATCGGATGTGTAAGCAGACTTGTTTCTCAAAAAGGCATTAAAGTTATGTCCGATGCTATTAAGTTATTATATAAAAATTGGGAAAAGGATTTTCCGGGTAAAAATAAGCCAATATTCTATATAGCGGGAGAAGACGGCGAAAACGGTACACAGAGAAAAATATTGGAAAATTTAAAAACAAATTCTTTAAGTGATGAAGATACAAAAAGAGTAATTTTTGCACACGGTTTTGCACCGATGCCCGCAATTGCTTCAGCATCTGATTTCTTCTTATTACCGAGTATTTTTGAACCTTGCGGTTTAACACAAAGTGAAGCACTTGCCATGTCAACCCCTGTTATAGCGAGTGCTGTAGGCGGTATTGTTGATACTGTTAACAGAAACGGCAAAACTAACGGTATATTGACTGATGTTAACAAAAAGGTTTCCGCTTCCGAGCTGTATAAAGCTTTAAAAGAAGGACTTACAATCTATTTTGAGCAGCCGGATAAATACAAAAATATGGTAAAAGATTCTATTGATGAAGATTTTAGCTGGATTTTACCGGGTAAGAAAGGTCCTTGCTTCGATTATTTAGACCTTGTGGGTATTGATTGCGATAAACTACCCGAAGTTAAATAATAACTTTTTCTTGCACAGTTTTGTATTATGAATTATTATGTTCTTTGTAAGAACAGAGATAAATTATTTATGGACGTTAAATACAAAGAACTTGCGGATAAAGCATTTGTCTTACAAAAAAGCGGACGTCTAGA
This sequence comes from Candidatus Gastranaerophilales bacterium, assembly GCA_947630355.1. Taxonomy (GTDB): domain Bacteria; phylum Cyanobacteriota; class Vampirovibrionia; order Gastranaerophilales; family Gastranaerophilaceae; genus Avigastranaerophilus. Next base: position 3,172 of record CANRHJ010000177.1, read on the forward strand.
TGAAGCGGAAAAAATATATAATCTGCTTTTGGAACTGAAACATGACGATGTTAATATTTTAAACTTAACGGGTATGTTATATATTTCGCAAAAGAAATATGAACAAGCCGTAAGTGTTTTGTCGAAAGCCGTTGTTTTAAAGCCGATTCCCTATATTATATCCAACTTGGCGAAAGCATATTATATGAATAATGAACCTGATAAATCCATACGTTTATATAAACAGCTTGAAAAGTCAGGAGAATTTAATGACGATGTCTTTTATTCAATGGCGCTTGCTTACAAAAAGTCAGGTGATAATGAATCGGCAAAAGAATATTATATTAAAGCCGTTAAAATAAATCCGGATAATTTCAGCGCCGTATACAATCTTGCCTCATTATACAAAACTCTCGGCGAAAATGCTCTTGCGCTTGAAACTGCTCTTAAAGCTTGTAAAATTAAAAACAATGATGAAGATGTTCATTCTC
>CANRHJ010000178.1 GCA_947630355.1 Candidatus Gastranaerophilales bacterium
GCGGTTATTTATTCTGTTAATATAAGAACATTTAATGCCGATGATAAAAACGGAAACGGTATTATCGATTTTTCGGACGGCGAAAAATCGGGGAATTTTATTAATGCCGTCAAAAGATTGGATGAAATTAAGTCTTTAGGGGTAAATACGCTTCATTTACTTCCGATTACTCCAGTCGGTAAAATAAAGGCATTGGGAACGGCAGGTTCTTTGTATGCTCTGTCTGATTTTACAAAAATTAATCCTCAGTTGACAGACCCTAATTCGGAATTATCACCTAAAGATCAGGCTAAATATTTCATTGACGAATGTCATAAAAGGGGTATAAAGGTTATTGTGGATTTGCCCAGCTGCGGCGCTTATGACTTATATATTAACAGACCTGATTTGTTTTTGCTTAATAAAAACTATACCCCTGTTGTACCTTCTGATTGGGATGATGTCAGATTATTTAAAATACCTGATAATGAAAGCCTTCTTAATTCAGACATATTCTTTCTTCATAAGTTTTTTGTAAATTATATGATATATTTGGGCGCAGACGGTATACGCGCCGATGTCGCAACAATGAAACCTTTCATATTCTGGCAGGAACTTATAAAATATACACGTGAAAAGAATAAGGATTTCTTATTTCTCGCTGAGGCCTCAGAAAAATGGACTACACCCGTTTCCGATAAGGCTTTTTTTACCGATTATAAAAAATTACTTTCTGCCGGATTTGACGGATATTACGGCGATTTCTTCGAACTTAAGAATTGGCAGACAATGAAAGAATTGTCCGATTCTGTATTAAACAGGCAAAAAGTATTAAAAAAATATAATGAAAAAAAATCCGTTATCGGAAGTTTTGAAACGCACGATGTTGTTAGTCCCCTCTTAACCGGCGGTGAAAATTTCTCTAAAATAATTATATGGTTAAATGCAACTTTGCCTCTTAACCCTTATTATGTTGACGGATTTTTACAGGCGGATGATTATATATATGAATATTCAAACAAAAAAGCGGCTGAAACTTATACGGATGATGAGTTTTACTACGTACATCAAGGCCAAATTGATATTTTTAATTTCTCACGTAAACCGGGTAGTGACAGTGATGTGCTTATTAAAGAACAGTTATCCGCCATGACTTTAAGGCATGATTTCTTTGAACAAATTACAAAAGGCGACTTTATCCCTCTATATTCAAATAATAATAAAATATTCGCTTACATGCGTTCTTATGACAAGAAATATGTTGTCGTTATTATTAACAGAAATTTAGTTAATTCGGAGGATGTTAATATTCCTTTAAAAAATATAAATCAAAAAATGGAAATAAAATATTTAAAAGAACACTCTGATGTTAAAATTGAAAAATCTAGGCTGACAGGACGTTTGAAGCCTGCGCAAATTATCGTTTTTACCGCCCAATAATTAATTTTTAAAATTTTTTTAAAAAATATTTGTTAAAACTATTGCCAAAACTTGAAATATAAGTATAATATTTCTTGTAATATAAGAGGAGGTTCTCATGAACAAAGAAGAATTAGTAAAAGAAGTTGCAAAAAAAGCAAAAGTTTCACAAAAAGCTGCTGCTGATGTATTAAGCGCAACAATCGACACAGTACAAAAAACTGTAGCTAAAGGTAAGAAAGTTACTTTAGTTGGTTTTGGTACTTTTGAAGCTCGCAAAAGAAAAGCAAGAACGGGTCGTAACCCTCAAACCGGTGCAGCTATTAAAATCGCTGCTAAAACAGTTCCTGCTTTCTCTGCTGGTAAAAAATTCAAAGACGCTGTAAAATAGTTAAGTCTTTTATATAGGGAGGTGCTTGTATTCAAGCACCTCCCTTTTTATATATTATCTAATATACTGAAAACAATTATCCGCATGCCTTATTTGTTCATTAAATTGATGCGGAATTTGAAATCCTGTTAATTTTAATTTAATGAATGCTTACAGCAAGGGCATGTAGTTTCAGTTACTTTGACTTTTGTATTGCAATAAGGACATACCTTATAAACCTCTCCCATTTGAGGAGTATAATTTAATCTGCTCTCTTCGCTCTTGTTTCGTATTAGTTTATATATCAGGTTCGCGTAATATGCTATTATTAATATTATTGCTATTCCGACTATTAACCACCATAGTTCTTTTAACAGAAAAATTATTAATAAAAATATAATTAATGCGGTTAAACATCCTGATAATTCAATTCTGTACATTTTGTAATTCCTTTGGTTTCGTTATTGAAGGCGGTTGTATATATACCGGTTTTGCTTTTGCCCAGTGAAAATCATTATCCTCTCGCTTTAGCATTTCTTCAGTTATTTCAGAAAGATAAATACCTAAGTTTTCACCGTGTTCTTCATAATTAATGCTTTTTATACCGTTTTCTTCCAAATATTTATAAATTGAATTGTCGGTTATAATAGTATCGTCAGCAGAAATCCTCTTTAGCATATCTTCTTTTTCCGTAAGTTCTATTTCCGTCAATTGTTTTCCGTTTAAAAACTCACAATAGTATACTTTATTCTTTCTGGCATCCAGAATTGTTATTGTTTTTGTTTTTAATGAATTTAGTCTGCTTAATATCATAAGAGAATTAACGGGACAAATTTTTATATTAAATTGTTGTGCAAGAACTCTTGCCGTTGTTAAGCAAGCTCTTATCCCCGTAAAGCTTCCCGGACCTACATTAACGCCTATGGCATCTATATCTTTGACCATTATATTGTTTTCTCTTAATATTTCGCTTAATTTCGGAATTAAAAAGGCACTGTGATAATTTTCCTGCGTATTTTTTATTAACTCGGATTTAACAATATCATTGTCTTTTTTTAATACTATATATGTGCTGTTAAAGCATGTATCAAACACTAATGTTAACATTTTCCAACCTTTTTATTATTTTGCCGCTTTTTTCTCCGTATGCGGAAAATGTAAATTTTCTTTTTTGTTCGTTAATGTTATTTAATTCCGTTTCGCCAACCGCTCCGGAATTATCTCCCGGATATTCTATATTTATTATAACTCGGTCAAATGGTAATGAATCATGAGAAAATTCCGACCATTCAACAAGAGTTAATATTTTACCTTCGCTATACTCTTCCAATTCGTTAATGATAGTTTTTATCCCTTCATTTTCAAGTCTGTATAAATCAAAATGATATACCGGAATATCCCCGCTTTTGTATTCGTTTAAAATAACAAAACTCGGACTTGTAACATTTTCTTTCACATGTAATGATTTACATAAAAATTTGCTGAAAGCTGTTTTGCCTGCACCTATTTCACCTGTCAGACATACAAATGCTCCGGTTTCTCTTATTATATCTGCAAATTTTTCGGCCAGTATACCGGTATAATTTAAATCATTACATATAATCTCTAATGGCATCAGAATATATCTCCGACACCAAATGAGAATGCGCCTCTTTTGTTTCCGCTTCCGACATTTGTAAACGGTATACCGTAATCTATAGATAAAGGTCCGACTCCGGGTATAAATAATTTTATTCCGACACCGCCTGCTATACCATATTCGGGTCTGTTATATAACTTGTTTGTTATACTTCCGTTAAATAAATGCCCTGCAT
>CANRHJ010000179.1 GCA_947630355.1 Candidatus Gastranaerophilales bacterium
GTTTACATACGCAAAGATGATAATTCACCGATAGAGCATATTCAGGTTGAAGATATACGTAAAGAATTATCCGAACAGATTATGACTGCAAATTTGGAATAAACCGCAATTTATGATATAAGATAATCGTTATGGGCATTTTAATTAATTATAAAAATTATTCCGGCAGTGAGAATATGGGAATTGACAGTAAGTTATTGGAAAATGCAATACTTCAAAATCAAAAAGAACCCGTATTAAGATTTTACGGATGGGAGCCGAAATGTGTATCACTGGGAAGAAATCAAGCATCATCAAATATCAACCATGATTTTTGCAAAAAAAATAAAATTGATATAGTAAGAAGAATTACGGGCGGAAGGGGACTGCTTCATGATAATGAGCTGACATATTCATTTATATGCCCGATTAACTTTTTAACCAACGGCAGCAGTGTTATTGCATCATATAAAGAAATTTCATCCGCACTGATTGCGGGATTTAAATACTTGGATATTGAACTTTCCATCGGCGGGAAAACAAAAATCAATACCGATTTTGAGTATTGCATGTCTTTATCAACAGGGGCCGATTTGAATTATAATAATAAAAAATTAATAGGTTCGGCACAATACCGAAATCAAAATTATATACTACAGCACGGTTCAATTTTATTCGGTTATGACAAGTATTTATTGGAGAATATATTTCGAGAAGAAATAAATACAAGCTCACTTACCTGCATACAAGAGATTAATAGCGAGATTAGCCGTGTACAGGCAGAAGAAGCAATAATCAAAGGATTTAAAGAATATTTTAATATCCCTTTCCGCCATTTATCTTAGCGGTATAGAACTCGTTAGTTTTACTTAAAACATCAAGAATTTTTCTTTCATCTTCATAAGTGGCAGCGGTAATAAAATACCTTTTTTCCGTCTGTCTGGGATTTACAAAGAAATCGGCTTCCGTAAGCAGGACTTTATTTGAGCCTTTAGGAAGTTCGTGTGCATATTTTTTATCTAATAATTTACCGAAATCGCCGGTAGCATTATAAACGGTGCCGTCTATGTCTTCACCTTTATATTGACGAATTTTTTGATCCAATTTATACATTTTTAAACCGGGATTATTTCGGAAAGCTGCCATTACCATTGACGGAACAGGTGCTTTGGGTTTACCGTCTTTTAACGTAAAACATAATAAAGAGCCAAATGATATCGGTTTTATTGACATTTATAAATCCTCTCTTTTATTTATTACCGCACCCGTTCGCCTGCTTATCGCCCGCTTGGGGTGATTTCTATTCGTTGCAAAGCAAGCTCTTTATTTGTTTACTTGTTTTGTAACTTTTTAATACGCCGTATTCGAAAATTTTTTCAGGCTGTATTACGCTGATATAAAAACCGTAAAAAAAAAACTTGCTATTTTTAATAGGAAAATCATTGAAAATCTGATACAATTATTAAAGTTATTACACTTGCAGTTTTATGACAGAGGATAAAAATGAATAACATAAAAAAATATCAGGTAAAATTCCCCTATTTGGAGAAGCCTGCGGTAATTTACGAAAGAGAATGCGGTCATAAAATAGTTTTTGCTTATAAGAAAGGTGAACAGATAAATATAAGCAGCTGGGTTAAGACCGGTTCAATAAATGAAAATGATAAAAACAACGGAATATCACATTTTTTAGAGCACTTGATGTTTAAGGGAACATCAAAACACAAAGCCGGAGAATTTGACAGGACATTAGAATCACGGGGAGCAATTGTAAATGCCGCAACATGGAAAGATTATACTTTTTATTACGTTACAATCCCGAAAGGAAACGGAAACAGAAATTTTAAAGATACGCTGGAACTTCATGCCGATATGATGCTTGATCCGGTTATTCCTCAAAATGAAATAGGAGAACCTTTTGATATAAATAATTCTTCAATAAAAACGAAACGAGAACGTCATGTCGTTATTGAAGAAATAAGAATGAGAAAGGATCAACCCTGGACCAAGATTTATAATTTATTAAATGAAAATTTATACTCTTCTCATCCTTATAAAAGAGATGTCATAGGCACTGAAGAAATTATATCGCAAATACCGCGAGAAACTGTTCTTGATTACTATAAAGAGCATTATACACCCGCTAATATAACAACCATACTTGTCGGAGAACTAAACCCCGACGAAGTGCTTCCTATGATATGCAAAGAATTTGATTTTAAAGGCAGAAAAAATACATCGGCAAAAGAATTTCCGCAAGATGTTCCCGTTAAATCAACAAAAACAGTTGAAGAATATTCAAAAATTAATACCGGATTTTTAATGTTCGGATATTTAGGTCCTATAGCACGCGACATAAGGACTTCAACAATACTTGAAATGATTTGTTTACTTTTAGGACAAGGCCAAAGTTCAAGACTTTACAAAGAACTTATTGAAAAACCTTCAAATCCCGTATTTAATGTAGTAACTTGCGACTATTACCATTTTCGTGACGGCGGGAATATTTTTATTGAAGGGAATTTTAAACCCGAATTAAAAGATGATGCCATAAGGTTAGTAAAAGAACAGCTTAACAAATTATACAGTGAAGGTGTGACAGAACAGGAATTAAAAAAGGCAAAGAAGAAATTAAAAGCAGGATTTGCGGAAAATTCCGAAACGGTTTCGGATATTGCCGAAAATATCGGATTTTACATGACTGTTTGCGATAAATTGGATTATGTCGAAGAATACGTAGAAACAATTGACACAATTACAGCCGATGAAATTAAAAATACCGCTGAACAATACTTAAATACGGATAAAGCTGTAATAGCCGTGTTAATGCCAGAATCTTACAGAAATAAAGGTTAAAATTATGGAAAGATATACTTTAAAAAACGGAATAAACACTATTATACAAAGAAACCCGAATACTCCGAGAACCGCAATAGTAATATATGCGAAAATAAACGAAGATGAAAAAATATGCGGGTTATATTATTTAATGACACAACTTTTATATCAAGGTACAACAACAAAAACTGCGGAACAATTAGCTGATATACTTGATGAAAATGCCATTGATTTAACGGCAGAGAAGAAAGCCGATTATATAAGAATAAAAGTTCAATGTTTAAATGAAGATATTAACACGGCATTAGAAATTATTGAAGATATAATTACGAATACCACTTTTGAAAGTTATCAAAAAGAAATAATAAAGATAAAAGGAGAATTTAATGCCGATTTGGATTCGGCGAAAATACAGGCCCAAGATGATTATTATGACACAATATTTGAAAACCATACCTATGGTACAGGCAGAAAAGATATAATTAATAATATAGATAAAATTACAAAAGATGATTTAATAAACATTTGGAATGACATAAGATATAATTCATCCAAAAATATAGCCGTTATAGGTGATATTGATGCAAACGAAGTCATTAAATTATTAGAAGAGCATTTAAAGGTCTTAAAAGTCGGTGAGAACTCATCCGTTCGTAAAGAAGCTCCGGAATTAAATCAG
>CANRHJ010000180.1 GCA_947630355.1 Candidatus Gastranaerophilales bacterium
GTTCTTTTAATACATTTATCCTTTTTTGAGCCTCATTTTCTATACTTTTTGCACCTCTTGCTTTGTACTCATAAAACGATTTTGAAAATATATCTTTTAATTTATTCTCATCATTAAAATATTTGTAATATTCGCACAAGAATTGGTATCCCGGTTGATACTTACTGATTATAGGATTACATTGGGACTTTTCCAATTTATCAAATACCATCGCGGAGTCCAAATCAGTACTTAAAGTATATACAAAACCTTCTTTATCCGTTCCTCGTCTGCCTGCACGACCCGACATCTGTTTGAATTCGTTTGCGGTTAGCTCTCTTTTGTTTATTATTCTCATATTTTCTTCGTTATCTTCCGGTTCCGGCTTTTCATCCGTCGGTTTATACGGACTTGTCAACACTACTGTTCTTGCCGGCATGTTTATTCCCGCTGCCAATGTCTCTGTTGATATTATTACTTTCAACAGCTTCTTTTGAAATAATTCTTCCGTAAGTTCTTTCTTCTTCGGCATTAATCCCGCATTATGTATTGCATATCCTTTCATTAATGCTTCATAATTTAATTTTTCGCCTATGTTGATTTCGTCTTTATACTTATTTAATATTTCTTTTATCTGTTCTTTTTCTTTATCAGTTGTCAAATCGTCACCGAATTTACCCAGATATTCCAATATATTTTTTGATGACTTTTTGCTGAATACAAATACGATTGCGGGAAGATGTTTTCGTTCCGATAAGATATTTACGGTATTTTTGTAATCTTTCAGAGATGGCCTTACTTGTCTTATCGGATTATCCTGTCTAATTTCCGTATTCCTTCTTCCATGTCGTATTTGGGCTTTTTCTGCTCTTTGTGCGTATCCGGTTTGTATAGGTATAAACGTTAACGGTACGGGCCTTGCGTTTTCCGGTACGGATACCAAATTTACATTCCCTCCCTTAATTTCATTTATCCAATTCTTGATTTCTTCTGCATTACCTATCGTTGCACTCAATGCTAACATTTGTACATCCGGAGGAGTAAACATTACGGACTCTTCCCACACTCTGCCGCGACTTTCATCGCCTAAATAATGAAATTCATCAAACACCACCGTGCCTATGTTATTCATTAATGTATTATTTTTTTTATAATTATCGGTTATCGCTATATTCCTGTACACTTCCGTTGTCATTATGAGTATAGGGGCATCCTCATTATCTTTTGTATCTCCCGTTAATATCCCGACATTATCATGCCCGAATATATCCCGAAACTCTCTCAATTTTTGATTGCTTAATGCTTTTAACGGTGTTGTATATATGGTTTTCTTACCTTCCGCCATATTTTTTGATGCGGTATAGTATGCTATTGCCGTTTTCCCTATTCCTGTCGGAGCCTCTGCTATTACATCTTTTCCTTTATATATATTCCTTCCCGCTTCCAGTTGGAATGCATCAGGCTTACATCCTTTCGGTAAATGAAAGTAATTCTGCCTTACCGTATTCTCAAATCCGCCGTTTTTTACCAAATCTCGGCCGAAATACAATTTAAATACTTCATTACCTGTTCGTGAACTCTTTATTAACGGATTATCAATAAGTGTCGATTTTTCCCCTCTTAAGATGGTTCCTTTTATATTCCCCGTGTGCTCTTTATCTTGGTATTCTCTTAAATATCCTTTTTTATTGTTTATTTGCGCATTTATTTGTTTTATTCTCATATTCTTCCCTTTTTTAATCCGGTGTCGCAATATTCCGCTTGCTCATCGCAACCGTAAAGTTGCTCACCTTTTAAAGTTGCCGCTCGCAAATTTTCACTCACACCTTCGGCTTATCGTGAAAATTTACTCGGACATAATATCGGATTAAAAACATGAAAATATTTTTTATTCGGGTTTATTTACAAAATTTTACATTAATATATTCGGGAGTATTTCCGCATACTCTTTGTGAACAAGTCAAAAAATCCCCCGAAATGTTTTAAAATTATATGCCTATAAATCTTTTCAGTTCATTTTTGTTAAATACTTCAATACTTTGCCGATTATGAACAAATATTATACAAGTTATAAGTTGTTTAAACATCTCAAACTCACTGTATGATAATTTCTTAACTAAATCTGCTATATTATCCGCAAGCAGTTCCGTTATAATTACCTTATCTTTGTATACCAGGCTGTTTATGTATTCCAGCGCATCCTTACTGGTTATTGTCTCAAAATATACTATATCGGGTGATTGAAATTCTATAAAACGCATCGCTTTTTCTATATTAAAGCCAATATTTTCATTCAGTTCGCACTGATTTATATTTTCAAGTTTATATTTTGATAATGACTCTATTGTCATTATGTTTTTATTTGAGGTTTCCGTTTCGGACAATATTGAATATATTATGTGTGTCTTTCCCGATAACGTAGAGCCGCATACCAATACTATTCCGGGATTTCCCATCTCGCTTTTGATTGTCGATATTTGAGTATCAGTTAAATTTAGTTCTTTTAAAGATTTTGGCGGTTTATATATCTTTAAGGATATTCTCTCTCCGTTAATTGTGGGGAATGCCGATATGCTCGCGGTCAATATTATTTCATCCACTTTAAATATCAACTTCCCTAATTGCGGAAGCTCGCACACATTAGCATCCAATGCAGACAATGTTTTCAGCTTTGATATAAACGGAACGGTTAATACCGACGGTATCTGACCCGTATTTATTATCTTCTCTCCATGCCTGAAATTTACGCTTAATCCGTTCGGAACATGCTCAAAAAACATTTCATGAACATTGGTTATTATAGCCTGTTTCAATATTGCTCTTATCAATAATTGTATATGTTCATCCGATAAGACCTCATTATGCAGCTCTTCCTGCCAATCATATTTGACTTCATCATCTTCAAGACTTATCTGACCAACCGAACTTGTACTGTTATAATATTCTTCTATCTTTTTCAACACGAGCGTTTCTGCCGAAACAACAGGCTCTATATCACACCCTGTTTGCTCTACTATTTTATCTATTGCAAATAAATCTAAAGGATCTGCCATCGCTACCGTCAATACATTCTCTATTTTAAACAACGGTATTATTTTATATTTTCTGGCATCATTAAAACTTATATATTCCAAGCATTTTGAATCAAGCGTATAGTCCTTTAAATCCACATAAGGTATATGAAGTTTGCTTTCTAAAAATTTTAATAATTTTTCTTCCGTTATCAAGTTTGATTTTATAAGTATTTGACCTATGTTTACATTCTGAGATAATGCGAGTTCTTCAGCTTTTTCTATATCTTCATAACTCACCAGCCCGTCGCGTACCAGGTCATATTTCAATTTTTCAAGTGTTTTATTTGTTACAAGCTCCATTTATTCCTATCCTAAATAATGCTTAACTTTTTTGACTACTTCTTCTACCTGAAACGGTTTTGTTATATATTCATCAGCGC
>CANRHJ010000181.1 GCA_947630355.1 Candidatus Gastranaerophilales bacterium
GTAAGCATATACCAAAACGGCGGAACTCTTGGGCTGGTCGGTATGGCATATAAAGATAATTTCTTTACGGGTTTAACCGCAAATATCGGCTCTAATGTCGGAGAGGCTAATACGATGTACGGAAATGAAGACTTTACAATGCTTTTATCAGGTGTTGCATCTAAATCGGGTTATAACTTTGAGTTCAAAGATGGTAAGTTTATTGTTCAACCCAATTTAATGTTGTCTTATTCATTAGTTAATACTTTCGATTACACCAACGCCGCAGGCATAAGAATAAATGCAGACCCTCTGCACGCAATACAGGTAGAACCCGGCTTGAAATTTATTGGTAATTTAAGTAACGGCTGGCAGCCATATTTTGGTGTAAGTTTTATTTATAATATTCTTGATAAGACAAACTTTACCGCAAATGATGCGGCACTGCCCGAATTAAGCGTAAAACCGTTCGTTAAATACGGATTAGGTGTAAGAAAGTCTTGGGGTGAAAGATTAGTCGGATTTATACAAACCTATATAACCAACGGCGGACGTAACGGTATCGGTATTCAGGCAAGTATAAGATATGCCATAGGAAAATAGTTATCTGACATTTTGTAATTGCTTTAATTCAAGATACTTGACCGCACTGCAAGCCGCAACTGCGCCATCTGCTGCAGCTGTTATTACTTGCCTTAACGGCGTATTCCTTACATCACCCGCAGCATAAATACCTTCAAGTGAAGTCTGCATATTAATATCCGTTTCAATAAAACCGTCTGATGTCTGCTTAACCTGTCCGTTGAAAAGTTCTGTATTGGGACTGTAGCCTATGTATGGGAAAACCCCTGATGTTTTCAGCTCCTTTATTTCATTTGTTTTAAGGTCTTTATATATCAGTTTTTCCGCACAATTTGAACCTGCAATTTCAACAGGCTGAGCGCACATAATAAATTCTATTTTAGGATTAGCGCAGGCTCTCGAGCAAATTATTTTGTCCGCTTTGAATGTATCACGCCTGTGCATAATATATACTTTTTCTGCAAATTTACTAAGATACATGGCTTCTTCCAATGCTGAATTGCCGCCTCCGATAACTGTTACGGTCTTATTCGCGAAAAAAGCTCCGTCACAAACTGCACAATAACTTACACCTCTGCCTTTAAATTCATCTTCACCTTTTATATTAAGCTTTTTAGCTTGCGCCCCCGTCGCTATTATTACGGATTTTGATTTAAATATTTTATCAGGTGTTTCAATTTGCTTTAATGTCAGGTTGATATTTTTAATTTCAAGTGCGGGATACTTCTCTACCCCGAATTTATCAGCATGATTTTCAAATCTTTCCGTTAATTCATAACCGCAAATTAACGGGAAACCCGGATAATTTTCTATTTCCTGATAGTTTGCCGGCTGACCGCCGAACATATTAACATCTAAAACGGCTGTTTTTAAGTTCCCGCGCGCAGAATATATCCCTGCCGAAAGCCCGGCAGGCCCCGAACCTAAAATTATAACATCATACTCTATTATCTCTTTATTTATCATTAATTTCCTCACTCTCTTACTAATTTATACCTAAAATCCCCGAAATAGGCGAGCCTGAAATTTTTGTGCCTTTTACCTGATATTCGACGTAATCTTCTTTAATAAGTTTCCCGTTTTTGTATGTTTTTATACTTATTTTATCAACACCCGTAAAATTGTCACCTTTTAAGGTTAAAATAGGGGTCTCTAAAGATTCTTCATCCGGATATGACGTCCTCTTAACAAATTTAACGGTTTGACCTTTAACATCATTTACCGTAACATCCGCTCTTGCGCCTGATAAGGGATTCATTAACGTTATTACCTCCCCTCTTCGGCTTAGTGTCCATATATCTACACTGCTTTCATCAAAATATTCCCTGTTCGTTGATTTTGTACATATAGATGTTACTTTCCAATCACCGAAAAATTCAGACGGCACTTTATCCGTCATACTTATATTCCCCTCTATTACGGTCGCGCAACAAGGCAGAATTATTATACACACTACACTCACTATACTTAATATTATCTTTTTCATATCTCTAATTTAATGATTTTTTTTATTTTATCAAATATACATGTGGTATTAATTTTTTACAGGTATTTTTTAATTTAAAATATTAAATATCAGTTAAATCATTTAAATAATCTTCAATATTTAAATTAATTTTTTCCGCTAAATCACGTTTTAAGTCTATATTTTCAGATGAAGAAAAAATAATAACATTCGTAATATCTATAACCCTTTCATCTATATTGAAAAATGATTTATAATAAATTTTGTCCGAATAATTTCCCTTGAAAACCATATTATTATTGAAAAATTTTTTATAAATCGGGAAATACTTTTTAAAAAAGATATTTTTAGGGTTTTTAAAATCAGGGCTTGCACACATATTTGAAACAAATATCCCGTGTTTTTTTAAACATTTTTTTACGGCCGAAAAATAATCTTCACTTAAAAATCTTAAATCAATACCCTCATTATTTGCGACATCCGCTATAATTAAATCGTACTTTTTCGGGCAATTACGAAGATATGTTATCCCGTCCTGCAATATAAAATTGAATTTTTCTGACGGCTTAAAATTAAAATAATTCTGAGCAATATTTACAATATTTTCTTCTAAATCAACAACATCAACAGACTTTAAATCATCAAAAAGAAACTCTATATCATTAACCAGCTTGCCCGACCCCATGCCGATTACAAGAACTTTCTGCGCCTTCGGGTTTAAAAGATATGAAATTAGAAAATAATTGATATAAGGCAGATTGCCTTTGTAAAACTCCGTATTAATAAACCCCGCCTGATAGGTGTCTTTATAATGCAAAAACCGCCCGATTTCATTCTCAACAACTCTGATATTATGAAAATTCGATTTTAACTCATAAAGCACTCTGTCATTGAACTTTTTGTTATTTATAATATTTAAAAGTTCATTTTTTGCCTCTTTTATTACTAATTCTTCGGGGATTAAAATATTCATAAACTAATTATTGCATGAAATAAAAATAATAGTTTCGACTAAAATTTTGAAAAGTAAACAATTATAAGGTGATAGAATAAACTGTGGGTTCGCCACGACCCTATAACACTGTTGCTATGCAAAAATGCCCTGTACGATTTATTGGGACTATCAGTTTATTCTATCAAGTAAATTATAACAATATATAACCAAGATTTAAATTCCTTTTTTAATTTGTATACAAATAATATAACATTTAATAATATTTTAATTTCGTCAGCTTAAAACTTCGAATAATGAAAATCTGAATTTCAGTATAGGCTCGCGAACTCGCTTCGCTCAAACAGCGCTCGCCTTGATGTTTCTTCAATTCGATTTTCTGTTATTCTTCGTTACAGCTTCCTTTAATTAAAA
>CANRHJ010000182.1 GCA_947630355.1 Candidatus Gastranaerophilales bacterium
ATTTAAAACGAGTGCCATAAAAACAAAGGAGAAGACACAAAAGATATCGGTAAAAGTTCAAGAGACACAAGATACGACCGAGAAGGAGATAAAAACAGTAGAAGATAATATAATATCAATGCAGAATTTAAAGCATAAAGTTCAGGTAATAGCCGAATTAATAATAGAATTGACGGATTATATAAAACAAATAGCATCAACGGTAAATATAGTGGAGAATATATCAGAGCAGACGAACATGCTTGCGTTAAATGCGGCAGTAGAAGCGGCTCGTGCGGGAGAGTACGGGAAAGGATTTTCCGTAGTGGCAGGTGAGATACGTAAACTTGCGGATGAATCAAAACAAGCAACAACGAAAATAACAACGCTCGTAACGGATATAGAACAAACTACATCATCTACCATAATGGCAACGGAAGATACGACAAAAGAAATTGAAACAGGTGTCAAATATGCATCCGATATTAATAATAATATATCAATAATAATAAACAGTATAAAAGAGCTCGGAGCGGAATTAAACGATATTTTAACCGCCTCCGTTGATCAACAATCAATAACAAATGATGTATTGGATATAATAGAAAATATGCAAAAAGGGATTACGGAAACAATAAATACATTAGAAGAAAATATAGAAAATATTCGTGCATTTTCGGAAATATCAACGAATATAAAAGATAACATCGCAAATTAAGGTAGAAAAATGCAGTATAATCCTGAAGAATTGGATGAAATATTAAAAATATTTTCAACAGAGAGTGAAGAAATAATTCAGGAGTTGAATGACGGGTTTATGCAGCTTGAAAAAAATCCCGAAGATAAAACTCCGTTGAAGAAGTTATTTCAATTATTTCATTCGTTAAAAGGTGCTGCGAGGATGATTGGTTTTAACAACATACAAAATCTGGCACATAAGATGGAAGATATTTTGACATATTGGGGATTGGAAGAAACAAAAATAAATCCGGATATGTTTCAGGAAATATATAATGTATGTGATTTTCTGCTTTTATTGGTAAGAAATTCTACGGCACAAAAATCTGATTATAACAGTAAGGATGTATCATTATTCATAAATAAGTTAGATAACTTTATAACGTACAACAGTATGAAAGAACCGCTTGTTCTGTCTCAAAGTAGTGATGAATATATATCGGGAAAGGTATTTGATATAAATGCGATATTATTGGAACTTATGTTCATTTTGGACATAAAAGAAAACGAAAAAATTGTTGAAGATACCTTAGTTGTTATACAAGAAAATATAAAATCTTTGGAAGAAATTTTTAATCAAACAAATTATGATGATATAAAAAATTCGATAAAAGAACTTTTAGAGTATATAAATCTAAAACAAATACCTGAATTTGATGTTAGTATATTCAAATCTAAAATTTTAGATTTAAGAAATAAAATATATAATTTGTTTAAAATACAGAATATAAAAATTAATTTAAGCAAACTAAACAGCGGCAAAAAAACGAATGAAATGCTCGAAATTAATAAAGAGAAAGAGCAAGAGCAAGAGGAAATCAAAATAAGAATAAAAGAAGATTTTGATTTTATTTTGAAAAATTTTCAGAAAATAAAGTTTGATACGCAGATAACAGAAGAAATATTAGCGCGGATAAAAGATATAATTTCATTAAATATAAAGAATGAAGGTGAAAAGCTGCTGAAGAAAGCGGAAAATATACTGTATTTATTAACTGAAGGGGAAAAAATAAAAGTAACGGACAGTGAATGTTATTTGGCACTATTACAGTGTATAACGGTTTCGAGAGAAATATATTTAAATAAGATAGCGGGAAATGAAAAAAAGACCGAGTTATTGATAGAACGGTTAAATTTGGTTGAGGAGATATTTAATTCGTCAAAGATTGAAAACAATCCCATAGTGAAAGCAGACGAGAAAAAAATAATAAACAAAGAAGATTATGTAAAGATTAGGAGAGACAGTTCTTTATATAATTTGGAAGAAATAAAGGTATTAAGGGTAGATACGGCCAAGATAGATAATTTAATAGGTCAGACGGGAGAGTTATTAATAAACGGAATAAAAACGCGTGAGCATTTAAATCGTTTGGGTAAGATAAATTCAAAGATAATACAATGGACAACTATAAGCAAAAGGATATTAAGTTATCTAAAGTATTTGGAAAAAAGGGGATTTTTTGTACAGGAACAAAATGAGAATTTATCGGCATTCTATAAGAAATCTCAGAACTTTTTTACTGAAAATTATGAAATGGTAAATGATTTAAGTATAGATTGCAATCAGCTTTATAATATGATATCGGAAGATGATAACAAACTGCATCAGACGGTGCATGAGATAGAAAGCATAGCAAAAGGAATAAGGGTATTACCGTTAGCAGCGATATTTCACAGTTTTCCGAGAATGGTAAGAGATATAGCAAAAGAAAAGAACAAAAAAACTGATTTTATAATAGCCGGCAGTGATACAACGGTAGATAAAAAGATAATAGAAGATATAAAGATGCCGTTAATACATATATTAAGAAATTCCGTATCACACGGGATAGAAACGTCTGAAGAGCGGATTAAAAAAGGTAAAAAAGAAACCGGTTTAATAAAATTAACTGCAAGACAGGCGGAAAATTATGTATTAATAACAATAGAAGATGACGGAAGCGGAATAAATACAGAGAAGATAAAAGATACGGCAATAAAAAAGGGGATATTAAGCAAAGAAGAGACCGAGAATATGACGGAAGAGCAGGTAATGCGGCTGTTGTTTCTTCCCGGTTTTTCGACTGATGATTATGTAAGTGACATATCAGGCAGAGGTGTCGGTCTTGATGTTGTAAAAACAAAAATAACTAACTTAAACGGTGAGATATTAATAAGTTCGGAAGTAAACAAGGGTTGTAAAGTAACAATAAAAGTACCAGTATCTTTATCAACAATAAAAGCTTTTATATTAACAGTTAACAATCAAAAATATGCAATACCTGTAAATTCGATAAAATATGTAAAACAAATAAAACAAGAGGATATATTTGAGAAAAACGGCAGGAATTGTATAATATACGGCGGAAAATCAGTTCCCGTTTTCTTAATTTCCGAGATTTTTAATGAAAAACAGAGTGTGAGCGGAAGTGAAAAGATTTATACGGTTATAATTATAGAAAATCAGGAGAAGCAGGCTGCATTTATAGTTGATAAATTATTGGGGGATTATGAGATATTCCAGAAGAAGTTTGTTCCGCCGATAATAAAAATAAAGAATATCAGCGGATTTACAACTTTGTCTACGGGTGAAATATGTCTTATAATTAATCCTTTTGAGTTAATAAGGAATACTGTGGTAAGCAATAAAATATCAACATTTGCTTTAACCGATAATGATTATAGTCA
>CANRHJ010000183.1 GCA_947630355.1 Candidatus Gastranaerophilales bacterium
GAAGCCTCAAAATTCGGGATTTCATTATAAGGAATTGATATGGTTTTATGTTCATCGGCAAATTCTCCCAAGCCTGAGCCCAATATTATACCGATTTCAGGTACAAAATCTCCTGTTTCCCCCTTTATATAGTTTATTGTTTGTTCCATATTATAACCCCATAGATATAAAAGTAAAAAATGCAGATGTTATTATACCTATTATTATGCAGTAATAACCAAAAAATGCAAGTGAATATTTAGCAACAAATTGAAGAAAATATTTTATACAAAGATAGCCCGTTATTGCCGAAACTATGGTCCCCAATGTTATTGAAATCCAGTTAAAATGCATTATTGAATTTAAATCAATTTCTAAAAGCGGGTAAAACATAGAAGCTCCGAGAATTATCGGTATGCTTAACAAGAATGAATATTCGGCAGAGGCAGGTCTGGTTTTTTTAGAGAATAACCCCGCTGCTATTGTTAATCCGGAACGTGAAAATCCGGGTAATGCCGCTATTCCTTGTGCTATTGCTATTTTTATTGATGTCTTAAAATCTATTTCTTCTGATTTTAATTCCGTTTTTTTTGAATATATTTCACTTATAAGAAGTATGAGTCCTGTAATAACGAGTAATATTCCTACTTTTACCGGTTTGAATACTAAGTTTTCGGCTGTATTATTTAGCGGGAATGCAATTAAAACGGTTATTACAGTACCTAATATTATATATAATCCCGTTTGGGTATCTTTTTGTGTTAGGTCTTTAGTTTTAATTCCGATTAATAGTGATTTTAAAATGTTAATAATGTCTTTTCTGAAATATATCAAAACAGCAATTAAAGTACCTAAATGCAGCATTATATCCAAAAAGATTTCTTCAGATGAATGCTGTGCCAAATCACTGCCGGTAAATACCTTACATAAATTTGAGACAATTACCAGATGAGCGGAACTTGATATAGGTAAAAATTCGCTTAATCCCTGAACAATCCCTAAAATTACTGCCTGTATTATCCCCATATTTATTCCTCAAAATAACTTGCGCAAGCCCGCTCTGTTTCCCATACCGAGATTTTATATGTCTGCGGAATTTTTTCTTTTAATTTTTTAAAAATATATCTTGAAAGAATTTCGCTTGAAGGGCTTATACCGCTAAAATCAGTCAGAGTATTTAAGTCTTTATGATCTAACGTATCCAAAATTATATTCAATTCTTTTTTTAACACTTTAAAATCAATTAATAAATTGGATTTATCAAGTTTAATGTCTCTGAAATAAGCTTCAACTTTCCAATTATGTCCGTGCTGATTTTCACATTCACCGTTGTAATTGAGTAAATGGTGTGCTGCCGAAAATGAACTTTCTACTTTTAATTCAAACATTTTTAACCTATAACAGACTTTCAAGTTCTTTAATAATTGCTTCATTCTTTATGGTAAACTCTTTTCCTCTTGCTTCAATGGCAAGCTTAAGAATATAAGGAAGATTTAAAGCTTTACCGGTTTTTAAGTTTTCGCAATAAACTTCTTCATAATTGTTTGGAATTCTTAAAGACCAGTTCTGATCACCTGAAGTACCCGGTCTGTTATAGACATCATACAATCCGAGAAAATCGGTAAAGAAGATTTGAATATTTTCGGCTTTACAAGCAAACAGTTCAACGAATTTTTGTTCGGTAAGGAACTGTGCATCTTTAGAGCATCTGACGGCGCAATTTTCACGTTCTTCATCGGTTGCATCAGGCATTAAATCTTCCGCAAGATTTTTGCCGTTTAAGTATCCCGCTTCTGTATTTACGGTATGATCCGCCCACATTCTTATCGGTTCATTATCATGAGTGCCGACCATAGCCCAGCTTCTCGGGGTTATATTTTTGCATCTGTAAGGATGTTCGGGCTTTTCGGGAACTACAAATTGGATTAACTTCATTCCCTGCAAATCGTATTCTTTCATAACACTTACAACAGGATATGTAAGAGTCCCCAAATCCTCACAAACGATGGAATCTTTATCCAAGCCGACTTCTTGAGCCGCACCTATAACAATTTTTTCAACTAAAGCACCGTATTTTCTAATCTGCTCGGGTGTGAGTTTTAAAATTCTTTCTTCTTTATCTGCTTCAACTTCAGGATTTAAGTCATCTTCTTCGGCAATTGCATATCTTTTTAATATCGGATGCTCGGGAGAAGAGTATAATCTTCCCGCGCCTTCTTCTATCTTAGGTTTTTTCCCTAATACATATACCCAAGGGTCGATTAAACCAACCATATGGTCAATTCTGACTCCGCCGGGATTTTCCCTGAACATTTTTTTATACAGTTCTTTCATTAGCAATCCGCCTTCACCTAAAGTTCCGTCGGGATTGAATAATTTTTCGGGATCCATAACAGGGAATCCCCACATTTGACCGTCTTCCGAGAAATAATCCGGCGGACAGCCAAGACACCAGCCTTTTAGAAAATATGCCTGATATGCCCAATTATCACGGTCAGAAAATGCCACCTGTCTGTCAGCTATCATTTTCATACCTTTTGATTTTGCATATTCTCTTGATTTATCGTTTTGTACGGATATAACAAATTGGCAGAATGAATAATAATCAATTATATCGGAATATTTTTCCTTTAACTCTTGTATACGATTGGCAAATTTCGTTTTTTCTTCTTCATTTTGCGGATTTAATAAGTTCTTATCCGTTTCATTATCCCACATCGGCCAGTAATCATTATTATGTTCAACGGTTAATGCTTCATATAAAGAATCTTTTTCCAGCCAGAACTTATTTTCTTCCTTATATTTTTCAAAATCTGACTTTAATTTTGGACAATCAAGATTTTTAAAGTTATTCCAAGCTTCTTTTAAAGCTTTGTCCTGTTCTTCGAAGATATAAGAATATGCTGTTTTATTCTTATCTTTATTGGGATTATTTTCCGTTATTTTTTTATAAGTTTCTTCGGAAAGAATATTATGCCATTCATTTTGTGTAAGCTGTTCCAAATCTATAAATAAAGGATTATTTGAAAAAATAGTACCGGTATAGGGTGAAGCATCTATTGATTTTGTTTTGCCTGCCGGGCCAAGCTGTATATCGGTGAATACACCTGATAAAAAGTCTATTAATTTTTTTGCGGCATTTGAATTTATGCTCCCAAATCCCGTATTTTTCCCGTTTTCTGCAGGAAAACTGTTTGAATGTGATATAAATGCCAAATGCTTTTTGCCTAAAGCATTTAATGCGGATTTTATTATTTTTTTCCCTTCTGATGTTGAAAACGGTGATTTCATTTGTTCATCGCAATATGTCATAATTTACAACCCCTT
>CANRHJ010000184.1 GCA_947630355.1 Candidatus Gastranaerophilales bacterium
CCCACGATAACATCCGGAACATCTTTATGCATAACACATATAGCATAAGCGCCTTGCAGCTTTTTAACCGAATTTCTTACGGCAATTTCCAAGTCTTTTGCATTGGCATATTCATCAGCAACAAGATGTGCAATAGTTTCCGTATCAGTTTGAGACCTGAAAACACATCCTTTTTTTGTTAATTCTTCTCTTAATTCTTTATAATTTTCAATAATACCGTTATGAACAACAACGAGTTTTCCGCAGCTGCAAGTATGAGGATGTGCGTTAATTAACGACGGAGAACCGTGTGTTGCCCATCGAATATGACCAATACCGCATGTGGGATGGTTAAGTTCACTCTTTTTAGCTTCCAGTTCATTCTTTAGATTGATTAATTTCCCCAGTGTTTTATATATTTTAATTTCACCATCATCACGAAGCGCCATACCGGCGGAATCATAGCCCCTATACTCAAGATTTGTCAATCCTTTAAAAAGTACTTCGACTACATCTTTATTGCCTACATAACCTACTATCCCGCACATTTATTAATACCTTCTTTATCTTATACTTATTTAATAATACCTTACATAAATATAAAAAGATATTAAATTATTATTAAATTTTCAAAATATAAAAGAAAATTTTATAAAATGGGTCTTTTAAAATCAAATTTACGATAATCCACGATATTAGATTTAGTATTTTTATCCGGTTTTACGATAATTGTGTCAAAAATACCGATACCGTCATTGTAAAAATTACGATTTAATAGTAAAACATCGCATTTATTTTCTTTAGCATAGCGTGTAAAAAACTTTTTTTCATAAGGCTTTATAGTCTGTTTAATACAACCGGGTGTATAGATATGAGCTTTAAAAGATTGTCCGAAAAAATTTATATTATTAGTCATAAAACCTCCATTATGAATAAGTGTTTATAGCGGTATTAAAAACTATAAATATATTTTTTGCTAATTGGTTTGAGATACAAGAATATTTTTTTTGGATAAATAAATCAGGTAGCTCAAAGCGCATAAGCTTGTAACAATAGAAGCGCAAGGAGGTGCAATACCTAAGTGAAATAAAGTTGCGGATGGGATATAAGTACATAACAAGAACCCTAAAGGAACTCTAATGGCAAAAGCTGCAAAAATGCTGGTTGCAGCGGCAAAAATCGTTCTTCCGCATCCGAAGAAAAATCCGTTAAAACAGAACAGGAAGGGAACAATAAGATAATCATAACTGAATGTTTTAAGATATCCCGAACCTTCAATCAATACCTGTTCATCGGTTGTGAATATAGCTATTGCGCTTCTTGGTGCAATTTGCTGCCAGAAGAAGAATATAACTCCGAAACTAAAAGCGAATATTACGGATAATTTAAGTGCTTTAATCGCTCTATACATCTTACCGGCTCCGATATTTTGAGCAGTTAAGGCCGTCAAAGCCATTGAAAAAGAACCGGCAGGGAGCATTAAAAATGCATTTAGTCTGACTACGGAACCATATGCTGCAGAAGCTGCCACTCCCATTGAGTTTGCAAGTGAAAATAGGAATAAAAATGACAGCGGAATTAAAGTATCCTGCAAGGATAGGGGTAAACCGATTTTGAATAATTCTTTTGCCGTTTCCATATCAAATTTTATATTTTTCAATTTGAACTTAAATACAAAAGAACCTCTTTTTAAATATACTATACCCGCAATAACACTAGCTGCTTGAGAAATAACTGTTGCGACTGCGGCGCCTTGCGCCCCCATATTTAATCTGCCCACCAAATATATATCCAGAAAAATATTCATAAAGCAAGAAACAGCAACAAAATACATGGGCATAACCGAATTACCCAATCCCCGCAGGACTGCGCTAATAGCGTTATATGCAAAAATAAATACCAATCCCAATGCACATACAAATATGTATTCACGAGCGGATGCAAAAGCTTCAATCGGAGTTTGAAGCAGCATTAAAAGTTCTTTATCAAAGGCAATAATTATTATACTCATAACAATTGCCGCAAGAATAAAACAGATAGTCATTGTATTTATTATTTTTATAATTCTGTCATATTCTTTAGCGCCGAAAGCTTTGCCGATTAGAACCGTAGCACTTACGGTAAGTCCCGTTATAAAGAAAATAAGTGTCTGCATTAGCTGTGAGCCTGTGGCAACAGCTGAAACTACCGAACTGTCACAAAATTTACCGACAATTATTAAATCTGCAGCACCGTATAAAGCTTGTAAAAAGTTAGCACCTATATACGGAAGTGCAAATGTTAACAGAGTAGTTACCAAATTTCCTTTTGTTAAGTCTTTTTCCGTAGTCATAAAAAAATACTATTATGGAAGAAAATTTTTTTCAATATTTAAACCGACAATTTCCCCTAAGGTTTAATTCGTCTAAAATTTTGTATTTCAGCAAATTTAATTTGCCGTGTCTTTACGGCAATAATTTAGGGGATAATATAAAGTATTAAGAAAATATTTGTAATAAAAATTATAAAATCGGTGATTTTGTTGTATAATCATTTTATGCCTCTGTAGCTCAGCTGGATAGAGCGCTTCCGTCCTAAGGAAGGCGTCGCACGTTCGAATCGTGTCAGGGGTATTTTTTAATGAGTATATTTATTATATACACGATGAGAACGTCACAAAACGGAGTTTTGTAATACGTTCGAGCGGATTTGCGGACGGACGGCACGAAGTAAGTCCGGATAGCGAACAGATTGAGTTGACAGGCACGAAGTGCTGAAAACGAAACTCTGTGAGCGCGGAGCAAATCCAAGACAGTGTATCGGATGTATTTATTGTTAAACGCGAACGAGCAGGACAATAGCGCCAGAGAGATTGTCTATTGCCGCTTATTTGATTTGTAAAATCCACTTTTCAAGCAATTTTTCCAAAGAAACTATTTCTTCTCCCGTTAATGATGCAGTAAGTTTATCACTTTCACGAATATATATCGGCCAAACTTTATCTAAAACAAAAGAAGCCTTATCAGTCGTCCTTATTATTTTTACACGTCTGTCATTTGGCTTAGAATTACGTGTTATCATACCATCCGACTCCAGCTTATCCAGAAGTTTTGTAATGTTTGACGGCGTAACCAATAATCTCTTACTTATTTCGTTCTGCTGTATACCTTCTTCTTTCCCTACATGCTTAATTATCATTAGAATATTAAATTTTGATATGTTTAAATTATATTCAGATAAAGCTGCATCTAATCCAGCTGTTACTTTATTCCATAGAATACTCATTGAATATAAAACTTTTCTGTTTACACTATCACTTTTATAATAAAATTCAATATT
>CANRHJ010000185.1 GCA_947630355.1 Candidatus Gastranaerophilales bacterium
GATATATCAAAATAGTTGATCAAAGGAAAGGATTCTACATTCATATGGGTGACGAAAGAATAATTCAACTGGATTTATTAAATAAACTGTTAATGGTATGCAAAGAAAACAATCTCCGATGTTTTATTGAGGGCGGTTCTCTATTAGGCACAATTAGACATAAAGGATTTATTCCCTGGGATGATGATATAGATGTTGCTATGTTCCGAGAAGATTATGCCAAATTGGTAACTATCGCACATGAAGTATTTCAAGAACCTTATTTTTTTCAGACGGCTTATAATGATTGTGACTATGTGCGTGGACACGCGCAATTACGTAATTCAAATACAACCGCCATCTTAGATTTCGAAAAAAATTATGCAAAATATAACCAAGGTATCTTTATTGATATTTTTCCATTAGATGGGTTGGCAGACACTAAATTTAAAAGAAGATGCCATTATATTTCTATTTTTATACTTCGTAATTTGTTGCGTATTACATGGGAGTATGATAAGAACGATAGTTCAATGCTAAAGCGGATTCTGCATTGTTTAATCGTTCCGTTTACAAAATTAATTGGAAGAATAAATCTTTTTAAATATTATGAAAAAATTTGCGCAAAGTATTCTTTTCAACATTCAAACGAATTTGCAGCAATCAGTTTGGATGCCCAATTCTATAATAAATATGCCCTTTTAAGAGAGTGGTTTCTTGAGACAACACTTATGCCATTTGAGAATCTTTTTGTTCCTGTTCCAAATGGTTATGATGAAATTTTGAAAACCTACTACGGGGCAGATTACATGACTCCTAAACATAGCCCGTCCGCGCATGGTGGAATATTTTTTGATCCTCATCGGAGTTATAAGTTATATCAAGGAAAAGAACATGGAAAAAAGTAGTATTAAAAACAATTTTCTATACAATGCGGTTTCAAAGTATTTATTATTACTAATACCATTTGTCACTACTCCATATATTTCTAGAATATTAGGAGCAGATGGCATAGGACAATATAGTTATTTGTATTCCATAGTAAGTTATTTTGTCCTCTTTGCGGTTTTAGGTATACAAGATTATGGGCAAAGAGAAATTGCAATGGTACAATATGATTCTTTTAAAAGGAATCAAATCTTCTGGGAATTAACGGTTCTTCGCTCATTGATTACTACAATTGTTTTGTTGATTTATTTTATATTCATTCAATTTCATTCACAAGATAAAATATTTTATTATATTTTATCTTTTAATATTGTTGCTAATTTCTTTGACTTTACATGGTTTTTCCAGGGTATGGAATTATTTAAAATTACTGTTTTAAGAAATGTTGTCATTAAGTTCGGAACTTTAATTCTAATTTTTGCATTAATAAAGACAAAACAAGATTTATTACTATACTTTTTTTTAATGTCATTTTCCGTACTCATAGGAAATTTATCATATATATTATCATTACGACATCTTATTAAAAGACCGCAAATAGAGTGCAAAAACTTATTATATCATTTAAAAAAGACCATTGTATATTTTATCCCGACTATAGCAGTTTCCATTTATCAAATATTAGACAAAACAATGTTAGGACTATTAACTGGTAATATGTTTGAAAGTGGTTACTACGAACAGGCAAATAAAATGATACAAATGATTCTTACATTAATCTATTCACTTAATACGGTTATGATTTCTAGGGTATCTTTATTATTTGCGCAAAAAGAATTTGAACAAATTAAAAAGCATACCAAATACGATGTACAATTTCTTGCGTTTATTTGTTTCCCTTTAAGCGCGGGCATCAATGCAATATCTTCATTATTTGTCCCATGGTTTTATGGGCCAGGTTTTGAAAGAGTCGCCGAAATTATTAAATTTATGTCTCCTTTGGTTATTGTTATTGGAATCAGCAATATCATTGGGACTCACTATCTTACGCCATGTGGTTTGATTTCTAAAAGTAGTAGGGCCTTAGTTTTTGGAGCAACAACAAACTTTATAGCAAATATTTTACTCATACCTAAAATGGGGGCTACGGGAGCTGTAATTGCTACATTTGTTGCCGAAATAACAATAACAATAATCTATATTATATATGGATACAAAGCAATGGATATCGCGAGATGGCCTGGTTTTATATGGAAATATTTATTAGCCAGCATTGTAATGTATGTAATATTATTAATTAGTTGTGATTTTTTAAATGCAAATATTGTTTCTTCTATTGTACAAGTAGTGCTAGGTGGAATTTGTTATTTTATCGTACTTTATTTATTGCAAGAGCAAATAGTCCATGCTTTGTTGGACAAAATTAAGGAACGCTTACTGCGTATGAAAAACACAAAAGTATCACGTTAGTATAAACATTTTGAATTCTTGTTAGGAGGGCCACCACTGTCTTATGAATTGCCAAAGCATTGATTTCTGTGAAAGGGGAATTTTTAATTGAACGGCAAATTAGGCAATTAATAGAGGCAGAAGTTCCAGCAATCTATATTGTGACCAGCTACAAGGATTATTAATGATAATTAATATTTAAAACACTCTTGCTTTAAGTTTCTATAAAAAGGACTCTACAAAAATATACTGGAAAATTTATTAAAATAGAAAAAAGAAATAGAAAAAAGAATCACATTATTGGAAAGGTGAATTATACTGATGAAAAAACTCACAAAAACTATAATAAAAAAATTGATTATTTATGTTGTTTTTGCACTCTTGATAATTTCTCTTCTATCTTTTAAAAAAAATTTTCATATTGATGAAATGTTTTCTTATGGCTTGGCTAATTCTAATGGTTTTGGCGTTAATATAGCTCCTGGTTTTCGTTATGAACCGGCCTCTAGTGCTTGGAACGATTACCTTGCTGTCCAAATAGGTGAAAGATTTCAGTACAATGCTGTATGGAAAAACCAGGCCAACGACACCCATCCACCTTTCTATTATGCCATATTGCATACAATCTGTTCCTTTTTCCCGGACAAGTTCAGTATCTGGTTCGCCGGCATTATCAACATATTTTTTGCCTTGGCCATGCTGTACTTTTTCAGAAAGACAGCGTCAATTCTGCTTCATGGCAATGCTTTTTTGGTTAATATAGTATCTCTTGCTTTTATTACATCCACAGGGGTTCTTTCTACAGCTACCTTTTTGCGGATGTACATAATGGCCATGTTCTGGGTGATGCTCTTAAGTTACCTTTTCGTGTCCGCTGCGACCAAGGAAACTAGAAAATGGAAGTTTTATGCCATCATTGCGGCAGTAGCGTGGGGGGGGGGTATTAACACATTACTTTTG
>CANRHJ010000186.1 GCA_947630355.1 Candidatus Gastranaerophilales bacterium
ATCATGGAACATTTTCATTCGATTGTTCAAAGTCATAATATAGCCATATCCGCAGGGATTTTAATTTTTGCTTATATATTAATAGCATTGGAAAAAATACCCAAAGTTACAATAGCGCTTTTAGGTGCTGCGGTTGCTGTTTTTTCCGGATTGGTAAGTCAGGAAAAAAACCTTCCGAACGGTCTTAATGAGCATTATTTCATAAATTTTGTTGATTTCAATGTTATTTTCTTACTTGTATCAATGATGATTATAGTAAATGTTACAACAAGGTGCGGTGTATTTAATTGGCTGGCCATTGAACTTTTAAAACTTACAAAAGGAAAGCCGATATTAGTGTTAATTGCTTTGGCTTTTTTTACTGCGATATTATCCGCATTTTTAGATAACGTCACAACCGTTATTTTAATTATGCCTATTACATTTGTTGTTGCGAAACAATTGGATATAAATTCAGTTCCCCTTTTAATAACGGAAATATTTTCGTCAAATATAGGAGGTACGGCAACGTTAATAGGTGATCCGCCGAATATTATTATAGGCAGTGCCGCTAACTTCTCCTTTATGGATTTCCTCTCCGAGCTTACAATTATATGTTTTATAATTATGTGCTGTGTTATTGCATTTCTGTTCTCTTGTTTTAAGAAAGACCTTATTACAACACAGGAAAAAATGGACAGCATTCAGCATATAGATAATTCTAAAACAATAACGGATTATGCTTTATTAAAACGAAGTTTAACAGTATTGGGCTTGGTAATTTTAGGGTTTATTACGCACGATTTTACACATATACAAACGTGTATTATTGCATTTATAGGAGCGAGTGTACTGTTATTATTTGAAAAACCCGAAGAAACATTTAAGGATGTTGAATGGAATACAATATTTTTCTTTATAGGTTTGTTTATAATCATAGGTGCTTTTGAAGCTGCAGGCGGTATACAATTAATGGCTGATTGGCTGTTGAAGGTTACTGCCGGCTCGCAGAAAATTGCTTCTTTTGTAATACTCTGGGCTTCAGGTATTTTGTCGGGTGTTATTGATAATATACCTTATACGGCGACAATGGCTCCCATGATATTAGCTATGGAAGCGGAAAAGGGAAGGGAATTTGTTCTTCCTATGTGGTGGTGTCTGTCTTTAGGTGCTTGTCTCGGCGGAAACTTAACTATTATTGGTGCTGCCGCTAACGTTATTGTTTCAGAAAATTCCGCTAAACACGGGCATGTAATAAAGTTTCTGGATTTTATGAAGTATGGTGTTATTGTTGTAGTTATTTCTTTATCACTATCTTCTCTGTATATATGGTTCAGGCACTTTATGTAATTAACAAAAAAGAGATGACTAATTCATCTCTTTTTTTAAATTAAAATTATATTTTGTTATTTAATATATTCATCCTGAAATCTGAAATCATATCTGGATTGCCTGTAGAAATCTTCAGGATTACGTTCAATATTAAACATTCCAAATACTTTCTGTGCAACAGCGTTTGTTGTATTACCTGTAGTTGCTCCGGTTTTTTCGTTTGTATAACAATTTTCATCTATAGATAATACATCTCCGTTAGCAAATGTAATATCAGCGCCGTAGCTTTCTCCGTTTTTTGTTGATTTCCCTGTTATATATTGTACATAGTTAGGATTTATGAATACATGATCGGTTGCATATTCTTTTCCTTTTACATCTCTTTTCTTACAGGGACCGATTTGTACAAGTTTGTTTTCGTATGCTGCAGGTTGAGAAACACTATTAAGTCTCATTTTATTCTCCTTTGAATTAATTTTACAAAAGGGTTAACGTATTAAAAAATAAAAATTTGACAGTTATTTCTTATATGTTTACAAATGTTAATTTAAAATTTATAAA
Organism: Candidatus Gastranaerophilales bacterium; assembly: GCA_947630355.1. Taxonomy (GTDB): domain Bacteria; phylum Cyanobacteriota; class Vampirovibrionia; order Gastranaerophilales; family Gastranaerophilaceae; genus Avigastranaerophilus. The sequence goes on from CANRHJ010000186.1 coordinate 1,873, forward strand.
CAAAAAAGAGGGAAAGTTAATTCCCTCTTTTAAAAAATTAATAATTTTAATTATTTTATTAATTCGCCTACGGCTTTGAATACGCTCATTCTTGCTTGAGCATCTTTTTCTGCTTGGCTGTAAAGTTCTTCAGCAGCTTCGGGGTTAGTCTTAAGAAGTGATTTATATCTGCCTTCACTTCTTATGAAGTCTTGATAGCTGCCTTTAGGATCTTTAGCATCCCAAGTGAACGGCTGTTCATTAGCGGGGTTATATCTGTAAAGCGGATAATAACCTGCTTCAACTGCGCGTTTTTGTTCTGTTTGAGTCTTAGCCATATCAATACCGTGAGCGATACAAGGTGCATAAGCAAATATAATAGACGGGCCGTTATAAGCTTCGGCTTCTTGGATAGCTTTTAGAGTTTGACCTCTGTCTGCGCCAAGTGCAACTGATGCTACATAAACATAACCGTAAGACATGCTCATTAAGCCCATATTCTTCTTATATGTTCTCTTACCGCCCGTAGCGAATTTTGCAACGGCACCGGTTGGTGTTGATTTAGAAGCTTGCCCGCCCGTATTTGAGTAAACTTCGGTATCAAGTACCAATATATTAACGTTTTTATTTTGAGCTAATACATGGTCAATACCGCCGTAGCCGATATCGTTTGCCCAGCCGTCACCGCCTATAATCCAGATTGATTTATCGGTGAAGTAATCTTGCAATTCTCTTACTTTTGCTAAGTTCGGGCATGGTGCATCAGCATACTTCTTAATCATTTCTTTTGCTTTGTTTTGAGCATCTAATGCTTCTTGTGTCTTTGAATTATCAAAGTATGAAATAGCATTTGAAAGCGCTTCTTTTAAGTCGGCAGGTGTTTTTTCATCTGCTACAACTTTTTCAACATAAGATTTTAAAGTGTCTCTGTTTTGGTCTACCGCTAATCTCATACCAAAGCCGAATTCAGCATTGTCTTCAAATAATGAATTAGCCCAAGCAGGTCCTCTTCCTTCTTTCGTTGTTGTGTAAGGAATTGTCGGGAATGTACCCGAGTATATTGAAGAACATCCTGTTGCGTTTGCTATAATCATATTTTCGCCGAACAGCTGAGAAACTAATTTAACATAAGGAGTTTCTCCGCAGCCTGCGCAAGCGCCTGAGAATTCAAATAAAGGAGTTCTTAACATAGCGCCTTTAATTGTCTTAGGTGAATTTTTACCTAAGTAGTTATCTGGTAATTCATCAAAGAATTTTTCGTTAACAAATTCGCAAGCTTCTTCTTCTTTTTCGATTGTTGACCAAGTAAGAGCTTGTTTTTCAGGATTTTTGTTAGCTAAACATTGATCGATACATACTCCGCAGCCTGTACAATCTTTGCAATATACTTGAACTTTGAATTGTTCGCCGTCGCCAGGTTTTGC
>CANRHJ010000187.1 GCA_947630355.1 Candidatus Gastranaerophilales bacterium
CTTTCTTCCACGCTTATATCTTCATATTTGGATATTCTTTTTATGCTTTCGGGGTTAGTATAAACAGGCGCTATTCTTATATATTTCTTCTTGTTTATCGCTTTGGATAATAATGTTATGGGTATTTCATCAGCACCCGTTTTAATTATTATATTTTTATTATTCCCCGCAAGATTTCTAAGCTCTTGTGCTTCTTTTACGTTAAGTCCGTACCTACTGCAGTCATCTTTTGCAAAAACAAGCATTTTAAACTTGCCTTCCAATGCTTTTGATAAATAATACTTATTTACTTCAAAATTTCTTTTTCTGGTATCCAGATAATCTTTAAGAATTTCATCAGGAATATCACATTCAATTTCCTCATCTGAATTTAGGCTTTCTTTTTTATGCAAATCATAAGAATATTTAAAAATTTTTTCGCCGTATTCACTCCAATATTCCTTTTCTTCTTCATTTATGTTATTGTTTGATATTCTCATAATACTTGAAAAAGCATATACTTCCGCTTTTTTTCGTTCTAAAACATCTGACAGTAAATCAATTCTTGAAATTACGGTTTCATAACTTTCGTTAGTTCTTCTTGAAGGAATTAACCCTCCGTAAGCTATTGTATCTAAAGATACTATTACGGAATCAATATTTTTCAAACCGTCAAGCCATTTTATTATTGATTTATAATCGGCTTTTTTTCGTAAATTACCCAGCAAATTCTTATCAGGCAGAAAAATATTATTTTCTTTTGCAAGTGAGCCTATTTGTTCGGGTAAAGAATAACATACCGGTCTGTCATCTATCGGAATAAATGCTATATTCATTATTTTACACTTTCTAAATTCTTTAACATCATTTCCAAATACTTTTTGAAATCTTCGGCAAAATCTTTTGGTGATAATATTTTACAATTTTCACCGTATTTTAGTAACCTTCTCATCAATAAATCTCTGTCCTCATTATAATTTGATATTAAAAGATAATTTTTATTGAAAGCTATTAAGGATTCATTTGTTTTTAATTTATATGACTTTAATAATCTTCCGTATAACTCATACGTAACGGAATTGTTCAAGTTCATATTTGCGGCACGCTTTGGCAATTGTGTAATGGATGTAATCATACAAACGGGTATTTTCTTATTTTTACCAAGTGATGGGATATAACAAACGATATAACATTCATCCTGTTTTTCAACAATTTCTCTGAGTTCTGCAGTTATTTCTTCATATATATTTTTACCTTTTGTATATCTTATTACCACAAGCAATTTTTCCGCCAGCATTGTATTTAGTTTTATTATTAAACTGTTATAAGAATTATTTTCTAATGTTTTTTCTTCTGACAATATTTTTGATATTTCTTCATCAGTCATTCCGGTATCTATGTGTTTATTTATTTTTAAAATTATTTGTTTAAAGATTTTTTCTTCGGTTTCATTATGTAAAATTTTATGGTTTTTCATTAAATATTTCAGAAGCTCAAGTTCATCAGGGGTTAAAGATAATTTTTTGAAGCAGTTTGTTAAAGTATATTTATTTTTTACTTTTTCTAATTTTAATCCGCAAAAGTTCAGAGTATTAAAATACTTTATAAAAGCTTCATAAGTATAGACATTTTCAACTTTTTCATTATTTTTAAGTATTTTAATTATCTCATTCTTACTATAATCATTATCAATAAAAAGTTTAAGAATTTCTAAAATACGCAAACCTGTATCAAATATTTTTTCAGTATTAGCCATAGCCGTATAACTTCCTTATTTGCTTTATTTTATTAATCATTTTATCTTTAAAGAATTCGGGAGAGATTATTACAAAATCAGCACCGAACATCAGCATTCGCTGAATAAACCAAAATTCATTTGTAACGGATGCTTTTATTCTTAATTTATCTTCCGTTTTTTCCAAGATTGTTTCGTATTCTTTCTTTTTAAATGTAAGCATGGAAAATCCGCTGAGTTCATAAATAACATCATAACTGTTTTCCGAATACTCGCACTTTTCCAAGCCAACAGCGCATATTTTTTTAATTTTTGATACATCAATTAAGTTATTAACTTTATACTTAAATATATAGCACCATAAATATAGCTTATTATTTTCATAAGAGATTTTATGAGGGATTATATCTAAATCTTCCTCATTATATTTGGATGATAAATACTTTATTTTAACCTTTTTACCTGCTATTTGAGGATTAGAGAGTTCGGAAAGTAAATTTAAATCAATGTTGGTAAAAAAAGCGGAATTTTTAAATTTTTCAATTAAATCACTATTATTTGTCAGCTGAATTATTTTTTCAAAAATACCGTTAAATATAAGTATTTGCTGCCAGGAAAAGTTATCGGTTAACCTGTCTTGCAGTTTTAGAAGAATTTCAAATTCTTTATCGGTAAGATTTAATTTAAAAGGGTGTGACAATAATTCGTAGTGGAAATTATTTGATTTAGACGGTCTTGTAATAATACAACCCGCAGCGCGTAAAGTATTGAGAGTCAATCTTATCGTATCTTTTGATACTGATTTATCGGTTATCTTATCTTCCGATAAAAAATAAATTAATTCATCAAGAGTTCTGCTTTTATCAATCAGTAATGCCAAAACTTTTAATGTACGATATCCCGTTAAACTTATCCAAAGATTTTTTTGTTTTGCAGCAAGCCGTTTTTCACTATCCATAAACTAATTTTAAAATAAAACCCGAAATATGTATAAATACTTTACAAATATTATAAATTAAAATCGTTTTTTGTTATAATAAATAGGCATCTGAAATATATAAAAATATATAATCGCAAATTGCACACGAAGTAATAAATCTTACAACAAGGGAACGGAAATGGTAAAAGAGTGGAATGAATATTTTTTGGAAATAGCAAAGACATGTGCATCACGTTCAAATTGTTTAAGGGCGCATGTAGGTGCGGTTATAGTGGGGGAAGACAGGAAAATAAAAGCAACCGGGTATAACGGGACACCGTCAAAAGTTATATCGTGTTATGAAGCAGGAAAATGTTACAGAATAGAAAATAATATTCCCTCAGGTACCAGGTATGAAACATGCAGGAGCATACACGCCGAGCAAAACGCCATAATACAGGCAGGACAAGACAGATGCAAAGACGGAATAATGTACATATACGGCCATAATTTTATTTGTATTTTATGTAAAAGGTTTATAGTGCAGTCAGGAATAAAAGAAGTTTACATACGCAAAGATGATAATTCACCGATAGAGCATATTCAGGTTGAAGATATACGTAAAGAATTATCCGAACA
>CANRHJ010000188.1 GCA_947630355.1 Candidatus Gastranaerophilales bacterium
AAAATTTTATAGCAAATCCGTCTGTAAAACAGGTTAATCCGACAACTCGGATAGAAGAGAATAAGACAGATAATGGGAAAAAAGTAGTTTTTAAAGGTGATAAAAAGAAAATAGCGCTTGCTTTAGCGGGTATGGCGGCTGTTGGTATCGCAGGAGTATTACTCTATAAAAAGTTTCATGCACCTCAAATATTAAATGAGGGCGAAGCACTACAAAAAGAAGCTGAAAGAATAAAAGAGCAAGCAGCAGGACTTATAAAAGAATCTGAAGGAATAAAAGAGCAAACGGCAGGGATAATAAAAGACTCTGAAGGAATAAAAGAACAAGCAGATACAGTTTTATCTGATGCGAAAAAATTAGTAGAAGATACAATTTCAAAAATAAAAGAAACGTTAAAATTAGCTCCTGAAAAAATAAAAGAAGAAAACGGACAAAAAGTTTTTGAAGAAATGCAAGATGGTATTTTAAGGAATAAGTCATTTTTTACATTGGAAAATGATAACGTTATTCTTAACAGTATTGAAAGATATAAGGAAAACGGTATAAAAGATGTTGTAGAATTGGAGAATAACTGTGTAACAACAGTAATGAATAACGTGAAAAAATTAGCCGATGGCACATTGGAGGCTGCTAAAAACTTCGTCTTTAAAGATGGTAAATTAAGCGAATTTTACGAAGGTTATAAAAAATTAGCAGACGGCGCATGGGAGTATGCTAAAGAATTCACCTTTGAAGATGGTAAATTAGAAGCATTTGGTGAAGGTTATAAAGAATTAGCCGACGGCACAAAAGAACTTGCTAAAGGATTTTTATTTGAAGATGGGAAATTAAGCGAATTTACTGAAGGTTATAAAGAATTAGCCGACGGCGCAAAGGAGTTTGCTAAAGAATTCACCTTTGAAGATGGTAAATTAAGCGAATTTACTGAAGGTTATAAAGAATTAGCCGACGGCGCATGGGAGTTTGCTAAAGAATTCGACTTTGAAGATGGTAAATTAAGTGTATTTAATGAAGGTTATAAAGAATTAGCCGACGGAACACAAGAACTTGCTAAAGAATTCGGCTTTGAAGATGGTAAATTAAGCGAATTTACTGAAGGTTATAAAGAATTAGCCGACGGAACAAAAGAAATTGCTAAAGAATTCGGCTTTGAAGATGGTAAATTAAGTTACTTTCAAGAAGGTTATAAAGAATTAGCCGACGGAACAAAAGAAATTGCTAAAGGATTTCGCGTTGAAGATGGAAAATTAATCGATATAACCAAAGAATTAAACGAATGAGATTATATACCTGATTTGGCTTATTAGGAACATTATTATTCCATTATAAAAAATTAAAATTTTATATTATTTTTATCTGATAAGCGTGAAAATTTAAGATTATTCAACTCTTCATCGGTGAATTTACCGCCTGAATCATAATACTCTTTCAGCGCCTTTTCTCTCTCAACAAAATAATATTTAGTTTCATTGTTAAAATCTTCTTTATAAACTGACGGATAATATACTTCCTTATAAAATTTTTCTGTTTGTTTGTCATTTGATAATAAAACCAACTCTTCGTGACTATATTTCGGAAGCAATATATTTGTTTTATTGTTTAAAACATTATATCTGAATATTTTTGTTATTACATAACAGTATTGTTTTAAATCTTTTTGCATATATGTAATATTTATCATACTAATGTATTTTCTTACGCTTATATAACTTGCAGATAAAACTATAACAGTAAATATTATGGCTCTTATTATATAAAAAATTTTCTTATCAATTTTATCTTTGTAAGTATTCTTTAAATTTATATATAAATAATCAATAAATATAAAAAACGGAATAAGTAATATTATATTATGATAGAATTGAATATTTCCATGTTCAAGCCAATATTGTCCTTGTATATAATATGTTTTTCCGCAAAATATTAACATATAAATTACAAGTTCATTTATTATTAATAAATATATAGGAAACAAAACTTTCTTTATCTCTTTATTTTTTATTGCATATATAAAGCAGAATATAATTAAAATAAAAGTTATTATCCAAAATAAACTTATATTTAAAAAGTAAATTGTAAAATATCTTTTTGAAAATTCAACAAAATTATTAATAAATACATTGATAAGATTTTCGTCTATCCTACCATAAAATACACTTGCATATCTGTTTGAATGCGCATATTTATAAAAAGTAATGAAAGCAGTTAATAAAATAATATAAAAATTCAGATTTAAATTAAATAAATATGAATTGTTAAGGTTTTCTTTAATGTGTTTATTGAAAAAAGATAATAATTTAAAAAATATGTTATTTAAGATTATGAATATTAAAAATAGTAAAACAGAATAAATTCCTGTTTCTAAATTTGTTACAGCTAAAAAAGTTAAAATAATTATTAAGAAAATACTTAAAAAGTTTTTTCTTTTTCCTTCTTGAAATAAATTTTTATATAAATAAAAACAGAGAATGGAATATAACAATGCAGTTACGACATATCTGTGATAATTATGAGCGGAGTGAATAATTTCAAAATATAATTTAAAACTAAAATAATAAAAATATAGGAAAGATAAATAATAAAAGAATGAGAATAAAAGTTTGGATTTATTATAAAAAACGGCAAAGCCTGAAACGGTTAAAAGTAAAAAAACCGTAAAAATTCCTTTAATTGTACAACTTGGAATTCCGATAAAATCTTCGGGATTAATACCTAAAAATATAGGGAGTCTAAAAGTCAGCAATTGATTTAAAATTGTACATAAATACCCCCCTCCATGAGATAAAAAATCAAATGATAAACAATCAGTAAGCCGGGAATCTCTTGTATATAACCAGCAAAGATCATCACCAAAGATTGTATTATATCTGCCTAAATATGCACTTGTTAATATAATTAGTATAGATATTATAAAAACGATTATAAAAAATAATAAATTACTTTTTTTCATAATAACTTATATTATATATTAATCATTAACAAGTAGCAAACAGAGAGAGGCTGAGCAGCGTAATTCAAAAATAATATAAAAACAATTTAAGTCCTTGTTTATTTGTATGTTTATGATTTGTAAGCTGTTAAACCCATTACATAAACCCAAATTAAACTTGGTAAAACAGTAAAATATGATAAATAGCCTGAAAGTAAAACCTAAAACGGTATATTTTTATACTTGTTATATTTTTTTATGTATACTATCATAAACATAGAAATTTTAGGATAAACAACTAAATGTTAAAAAGACTGCTAA
>CANRHJ010000189.1 GCA_947630355.1 Candidatus Gastranaerophilales bacterium
TCTATATTCGATCTTGAAAAATCATCATTAACTATCATAAAACTATACCTTTTTATATAACAATATGTTATCAATCGGCATTTTATTTTATTTTCTTTAATGCTTTTTTAAAAAATTTTACATAACTTAACTAAATAAGATTTCGCTAATCTAATAAGAATAAGTTTTACGGGGTTGAACTTCTATTTATTAATTATTAATCCTTGAACTTCTTTTTGGAGATTTAATGAATCTTCAAGGCTCTTTTTAAGCTCAGCTGCGGTATTAGCATTATAAAATTTACCCGATGTTACAAGCGCAACACATTTTAATTGGTTGTTAGCTTCTTCATCACCTACGGCAAGCGCTATAACGTCAATTTTAATATCATCACGATATTTCATCAGTTCTATAACAAAGTCACAAGGACTTTCATCGCAGTTTTCACCGCCGTCACTTATCAAAACAATTCGTTTATTGTTATTATTATCACCAAAATCAAAAAAAGCAGCCTGCTTTAATGAGTATGTGATTGGTGTCCAACCCACTGCATTAATTGAATTTAATCTTGAAAATATTGTTTGAGCGTTTGAAGATGAAATAGGTACAACCAATTCAGAAGCACTGCAGCTTTGTTTGGGCGTAAATCCCGTTCTGTGACCGTATACTCTTAATCCTATTTGAGTTGTCTCGGGCAATTCCTGTAATATATCTTTCATTGTGCCAAGCGCAGCATCAAGTTTGGTTGTATGTCCCAACCTCTCATTCATACTGTTTGAAAAATCAACAATAAACAGTATTTGATCCTTGTTTGTTACTTCCTTTTTTATTTGGTTTTTATCAAAATTTGACGGCGTTGAATATGAATATTGCTCATCTCCGTATGATACTGATACATTTGAAAATAACATTAAAATAATTGCTGATATTATGAATTTCTTCTTCATATTTAACCCGTAAACCTATTAATACACTCTGTAAATATAGCAAAAAACATTCGGCATGTCATTACCTTAAATGCTAACGTACGGTTAGCTTTTTCAATCAAAAAACTTCAACAAATAGTTCTTATAAATTATTTGTTTTGAATTAACATTTTGATTAATATTATTATTGGGTGTTCCACCAATCGGAGGCTTCTCCTTATTATTAATTTGCGGATTATTTACTACATCATTAACAACGGGTGATATTTGAACCGGATGCGATATATTATATGTTTTGCCGCGAGTTGCATCTGAAATACATTTCAATTTATCTGCAATATCACTATCTACTGATAGAGCAATAATATCAATGACTATATCATCACGGTTTTGCATAACTTCTTTTATAAATTTGCAAGGATTACCGCCGCAATTTTCATATCCGTCGGTAATGAGAATTATATGCTTTAAGTTCGTATTTCCGTAAAAATCTTCCAATATTGCTTTTCTGAGTGTTAGCTCTATTGGTGAATTACCGCCGGGAATTATGTTGTTTACGGTGTTAGCAATATTTTCATTGTTAAATTTTCTGATATCATTTTTAAGGACTGTAAATTGACAGAGCGTTTTACTGCTGTATTTTTCGTAATTGGCGGGCGGATTATCACTTACCGTTCTTAATCCTATTGCTTTTGACGAACTAAAATTACGAATTATTTGATATACAATATTTTGGGCATATTTATATTTTATTTTGTTACCGAAAAGCCCATACATACTGGCAGATTGGTCAAATATAATCAAAGTATCCGTTTCTCTATATTCCCCGCATAAAGCAATACAACCAGTATATAATATCAGTAATGTTAATAATAATATTTTTTTAATCATATTTGCAGTTTAACAAAAAAATTTAAACCTGTCACATAAAAAAAGAGAAACTGTTCTGTTTCTCTTTTTCCGTATTTTTTATATATATCTAGCAACCTATGCCCAGCATTTTTTTATACCAACTGAATGTTTCAATATCACAACCGTTAAAAGTAGTTTTTAGAGCTTGTTTTTTTAAATATCTTTCAAATTCTTCAGTAAACTTTGATGTAATATTAGTGGTATTTTTGGTTAATTCTGCAGCATTCGACATGGGGAGCCTCCTTTTTTTTCTAATACATTTTATAACATGCGGGATTTGCGAATTGTATTATATATATTATTATTGTAGCATTTTTTGTTAATGATTTCATTCTGTACAACAGAGCAGTTCAACGAATATACTATCTTGTCTCGGTTTGTTAGTTGTAAATAATAATTAAATTAATTGTTTTTTTAATTTTAAAATATTAAAAAAATTTTAAATTATTCAACACAAACATTTAAAACTGCAATTGTTCGCGGATATTTTATCATTAGATAATAAATCCGCTATTTATAGTCCGGATTAATAGCCAGCCACTGGTACGCCTGCCTTTCCATACTTTGAGGAAAATCAATAAGATATGTACCGCCAAACCTGCCGCGTTCAAATGCCAAGAAACCTTCTTTTTCCATATTCGTCAGAGCTTTTCTTATCGTATTTGTACTCACATCAAACATATCGGCTAATTGCTGCATGGAAGGAAGCTTATCTCCTGCTTTGTATTTTTGATTAATCATTGATATTATTTTAGCTTCCGTTCTTTGATAACTGTATAACTCGGCAACTTGCGCTTTTGCAAAAATAGAATTTTCTTTTAACGGTTCATAGCTGTCACTTAAAGGATTTTTTGCAAGTACGGAACCGTATCTTCCGCGCCTTGTTATTATAATTCCTTCGTTACAAAGAGCTTGTATACTGTCATGTATTGTTTTAATACTTACATTCAATGCTTGGGATAATTGTTCGTGTGAGGGGATTTTATCTCCTACCGAAAAATTTTGCGAAAGCAATATTTTTATATCATTTGTTATTTTATTAACTAATGTTATTGAATTTAAATTTTCTGATTCTTTGATTTCCTCCGAAGAAAGGCTCGGTTTTTGATTTAGTATCCAGTTTGAATCACTTCCTCGTGATTGCCGGGATATTAATATGCCTGATTTAGTTAAGCATTCATAGGCTAGACGTGTCGTATTTTGTGAAAGACCGAGAAGTTCAGACATCTTTCTTGCGGAAGGTACTGATTTACCCAATTCGCATTCATTTTGTATTAATGCTTTTTTTATTGCCAATATTGCTTTATCTCGTTTTGAAACAGACTTAATTAAATTGCTTTGCGGATTTGTAAAATTTGAAATCATTGTTCCCAATTTCTGTTTTGATTTTAATAATCCTTCATCCTCTACATATCTTATTGCATTTTGTACA
>CANRHJ010000190.1 GCA_947630355.1 Candidatus Gastranaerophilales bacterium
AACTAATTTTTAGAGTATTTCATTAAAGATTTAGCAGCATTATTTTCGTCTCCTATCGGAGTGAGACTAAAACTAATGATGTTAATGGGTTTTAAATCTTGCCCTCTTAACATTTTCGTCTCCTATCGGAGTGAGACTAAAACTAATGCGTTTGTTTTAATCCCTTGTCTTTTTTTATTATAACTCACATTTTGCGGTGAAGAGATATATTTTTTATTTTTTATTCGTTTATTCATTTAATTTTTCTCTTTTTTATTTACAACGTGCGGAGCTGTTTTTGATTTTATTGGCATTTGCAAATTTTTTCTTCTTTTAGTCTATCCGACGCTAAATTATTATTGTATCTTCTTCTTCGGTCATTTCTATTTTTCCAAAGGTCTTTATTTCTGCCTGTCCTGTTAATCGGTAAACTCTTAACATATCGGCTTCAAAATCAAATTCTGGCTTTATTTCTTTCAACATTTTTTCATATTTACTCATTGTTAAATGACATTCAAATGCACTTCTTTGCACCCATTGTCCATATCCTTTTAATTTTTTTGCTATTTTATACCGTCTTTTATTATCTACAACATCATAAATTACTACTATTAAATATGTTCTATTTCCCACCTTTGATAAAACCTCATATTCTTCAAACGTGTATTCTTTTGAATTAGCACCTATATACCACAGTTCAATATTCTCTTCCATTTTTACCTTATCAATATTGCCCTATATATTTCCGCATCATTATTTTCTATTGCTTTTACCAAAGACCCTGCTTGGAATTGTATTGATTCTCTAAAACTTAAAGGATAATCTACATAGGTTAAATAGCTGTTATGCTGTTTTAATCTTTCTTCAAATTTCATTATAAATTTTTTTAATCCTTCTTTTGTCATATATACTGCACCATCTTCTTCTTGTGGGTTGAAATCATCAGGTGTTATTATTTTGTTTTGGACTAAATTCATTACCAAACTATCTATTATGGTTGAACGCCATTCTTCTATTAAATCACTTGCTAAAGCAGGGTGTCCTTTTCGTATTTTATGCAAAAAACTGCAATATGGATTTAATCCTTTATTTGTTATTGCTGTATATATTTCATACAATAGTAATGTATAACCTAAACTCAACAAACTGTTAAATTTATCTGTTGGAGGCATTCTTGTTCTTTTGTTAAAATAAAATTCGCTTCTTACCATCTGCCCCAATCCTTTAAAATATATCTTAGAAGCGTTACCCTCATATCCCAGCAATTGTTCTATATTTTCCGCTTCCTCAATTTTTCTTGCATATCTTTTTAATTCTTCTATGATTTCTTCTACTTCTTTATTATCAAAATTTCTGTTATATCGTCTTAAAACAACCTGTGAATTTTTAATTTTCCCTATTATGAATGTCTTTGCCAAATTCAAACAGAATTTTTCATCATCGCTCTTTCTGAATTGTTCTCTTTGTCTTTCTATATTTATTGATGTTGTTGGCTCTAATCGACCATAAAATTTTCCGCTTGAAGATAACCAACTTACGGGTATTTCCCTTTTTAATAATTCGGTTGCTAAAGGAGAGGTTAAATGAGTATTTCCAATTAGCACTATATTATCAACTTTTTCAATTGATATTTCTTTTAGAGTTTCATTAGTCTTTTTTATTATCAACCTATTATCTTTTAGGCTTATACTGCTTCCTTCTTCCGTTAAATATAAACTGCTCATTTAACCTCCTTGCAACTTTTATATTCAATTGTCAATGTTCGATTATTAATCTTAATTCAATTCCTTTTTTAATATTTTCAATAAATCCGCATTTATCTCTTTGTAAATATTCAAATCCTGCGGATTATATCCTAAATATTGTGCCGTAAGATTTATTATTGTTTCAATACTTTTGCACCAGTTTATATTATACTTAGGAGCATTAATTGTGTGTGCCAATTCATTTCTTTGTTTTTTTAAGCCCTCTAATTTATACAATTCTTTTTGAATAGGGTAGTTTTCAAATTCTTCCTGCGTCAGAAAATACTCAAGTATCATTCCTTCTAAAAAGGAGGTTAATTCCCGATTATAATCAATTTTTTTATTTGTGCTGTCCGAGTTTTGCAATTTATTTTCTAAATATTGTTTTATTTTTGGACATTGTTCATTTAATTTATTTTCATTAAGATATTTTATACTTTCATCTTTTTTTCTATTTGCCGTTTGTTTTGTTTCAATTATATTAAATCCTTTTGATTTTAATATTTTATCAAGCAGAAAAGATACTAGGTTTTCTCTGATTATGCCGAGTTTTAGAACTGTTTGAAAATAATCCTTATTCATTTGCGATATTTTCGCGCTTAACAAACATTCAATTGATTTTTCAAATAAATTTTTTGGCGGATTATAATTATATTTTTTCAAATATTCCGATTTTTCCCATATTTTGTATGCTTCTTCAAATGTACAATTGGCACGATTTTTTGCAAATTGTATTAATTCTATAAATTCTTTATTATTTGATAGCCTTGGTATTGCCTTCTTCTCTTCAACTAAAAAAGCTTCTATTGCAGAATAATTACAAGTATTTATTAGTTTTTTAAGTGTTTTATATGCAAATGAATTTTTATAATAGTCTAGCGAATTTGTTTTAATTTTATTATCATATTTCGGATTTGGCGCGTAAAGTCCCTTTGTTCTGTTTAATTGCAAATAATGATAATACCGATAATATAGCAGGCGTACCTGAGGTTAAATTTAAAAATCCGTCTAATTTATTTTTAATTAAATAATTATTTATTTCTTCTGTTTTATCGGATATATTTTTTGCTATTTCTTCAAAATCTGTCGGATTCTTTATATCCGTGTCTATTATTTCCAATTCTTCCGTTAAAAGAGAATTATAATATTCTTTTAAATTATTTTGATAAAATTCTTTTTTATAATCCTCGGTTAAAAAAAGATATGTTTTTTGAGGTTTTAAATAATTTATCAATTGTTCGACGGCGCCGTTTTTTTGGGGCGTTAAGTCGTGGCTTCCGATAAATGAGATTAAAATATTTCTACTCAATTTGAACTCCTCCCATTCCCATTGAAGTTTTTGCACCGAGTCCGCAATATTGCGCATAATCAAACAACATATTTGAAATATTAACCAAAGGCTCCGGCCCTTTTATATAAATTGAAAAATTGCCTTTAAATGATTTTATATTTATGCCGTCTGTTGAATATTTTGCGGATTTTAAGTCATAACTGTCTAAATTTGAATAATTTATAAGATGG
>CANRHJ010000191.1 GCA_947630355.1 Candidatus Gastranaerophilales bacterium
CTTGAATATTTTGACAAACGGTATCACTAACCGGTTTAAAATTACCGGCGGCCTACTAACCCAATAAATCTTCCAGCATTTTTGCCTGAGAATCGGATTTTTTTCTGTCTATAATCTGATTTTTACGCATATAAGTTCTCAAAGCCTCTCTAATCAGCTCACTTCTGCTTCTTTGCTCATTTTCCGCAAGCTCATCTATTTTATCCAAAAACTTATTAGGGATTGAAAGTAACACTTTTGCCATATTTTTTCCTTATTCCTTTTCCTTTATATATATTATATACTAATAGTTAATTATAGTCTATACTTTATACGAAAGGATATACATATGGATACATTAAGAAATAATTATAAACTCATTGATATTTTTTACTCGCTGGCTTCTATTCCGTCACCTTCTCTTAAAGAAAGTTTAGTCGCGGATAAAATTTTATCACTGTTTAAGGAATATAATATATCGGCGGAAAAAGACGGTTACGGAAATGTTAAAGCATATATTCCGCCGACGGCTTCCGATAAAAAACCTCTTTTAATAAGTGCTCATATGGATGTTGTCGGGGATAATTCACCCGTTAACATCAAACTGAACGGGGAATTTATTGAAACGGATAAGTCAAGGACACTGGGTGCAGACGACAAAGCAGGTGTTGCAGCCGCAATTCTCTTGGCTTCACAATTGGCTTCAGATAAAAATTTGAAGCACGGCGGACTTGAAATTATTTTCACTCGCGATGAAGAACAAAATATGACAGGTATTCATAACGTTAATTTTCAAGATATTAACGCGGAGCATGTTCTTGTACTTGATGCCGATAAATTGGGACAAGTACAAATTGCAGGTGCAAGCTACACCAAACTAATTATTGAAGTTACCGCATTCAAAGGCGGACACTCCGGTATTGATATTGATGATTCCGACAGGCTTAATGCCGCTAAATTGATTGCCGAATTGGTTAACGTTATTCCGCAAGGAGTATACAAAAAAGATGACTACGGAGTTGTTACCTCCATAAATCTCGGAGTTATTGCAGGAGGAGGTATACAAACCGCAATCAACCATATTAAGGAAGAAAATGTACCCGAAAAAGATTACGTTAATCTGATGCTGGAAAAAGCCGTAACAAACGTTATTAACACTAATGCAGGCGCTGCATACTCAATCAGAAGCTCAAGCAGACAGTTTGAAAAAAATCTGATTGAGGAAATTAAATCCGTTATTGACAATTTCAATAAGAAATATCTTAATCTCGCATCTGCACAAATGCATTGTGAAGAACATCTTCCGCCGTTTGAAAAGAGTAATGACGAGACTCTTATTAATGCTGCTAAAAATGCAGCCCAAAGCTTAAACCTTAATATAGATATCTCTTCATTCCATGCCGGTGCGGAAACACATGTTTACGCCAATAATAAAAACAAATACGGAAAAACATTCAAGCCCGTCTTAATCGGCTTGGCTGATATTTACAATATGCACTCCCGTGATGAAAAAATTAATTATATTTCTTATCTTAAAGGGTTTGATTTTTTAAAAGAATTTTTTATTAAATTTAATAATTTGACATAGTGAGGCAGCTTGTGGAATTTTGCTTTCACAGCCGCCCAAACGGTCCTTTTTTAACTTAACTTAGAATATAAAATATGTCTGCGCTTGTTTGTCAACGTTTAAAATACCTCTTTGAAATTTATCTTGAGTTAAGGAATTTTAACATTTTTAACTGAAAACCACTTGAAAAGTAATTATATTCATACTAATATAAAATCAAGACTTACCCACCAATCGGGCAAACATATTAAACAAGCCCCAACATTGTTTAATAAGGGATGTCCCTTCAAGTCACATACATAAAGGAAAAAAACATGGCAATAAATCTAAAAAACAAATCTCAAATTGTTGAAAAGTTCGGGAAAAACCCGCAAGATACCGGCAGTGTTGAAACACAAGCAGCTTTACTTACCGAGAAAATTGCTCAGTTAACCGAACATCTTAAAACCAATCAAAAAGATTATCAAGGCAGAAGAGGTCTTTTAATGATGGTTGGTAAAAGAAAAAGATTACTTTCTTATCTGAAAGACAAAAATCTTGATGAATACAGAAAACTTCTTAAAAAATTAAACATAAGAGAAACAAAATAATTTTGTATTTGATAAACCTAAAAGAAACTGCAGTTAATGCAGTTTCTTTTTAATGGTAAAATATCTTTATATTGTTTGACCATGCTATTTTTTAATAGTAGAATTATAATAATTTATTTGAAAGTATGGAATAATACAGAAAGAGAGCAGGACATGAGTTCAAAAAAATATTTATTCACGTCAGAATCTGTCACGGAAGGTCATCCTGATAAAGTTTGCGACCAAATTTCCGATGCAATTCTTGATGAATTTCTTACAAAAGATTCAAAATCCAGAGTAGCTGCCGAAACTTCCGTTACAACGGGTATGGTACTTGTTGCAGGTGAAATTACTTCTTCCTGTTACGTTGATATACCGCATGTTGTCAGAACAACAATAGAAAATATCGGATATACGGGTAAATCTTCAGGCGGATTTGACAGCAAAACATGCGCCGTACTTACCAGTATTGACGAACAATCTACTGATATAGCCGGCGGTGTAAATAAAGCATTTGAAACCAGAGACAACAATGCAGCTGTTTCTTCAGATGAAACAAATAATATTGGTGCCGGTGATCAGGGTATTATGTTTGGTTTTGCTTGTAACGAAACACCGGAGTTAATGCCTTTACCTATCAGTTTGGCTCACAAGCTTTCATTTAGACTCGCTCAGGTAAGGAAACAAGGCATATTGTCTTATTTAAGACCTGACGGAAAATCTCAAGTAACTGTTGAATATGAAAATGACAAACCTGTCAGAATTGATACCATTGTTATTTCAACACAGCATGATGATGTAATAAACGGCTGCCGTGATAATACTCAAATTCAAGAAATTATCAGAAACGATGTTATTAAACACGTTATAAATTATGTATTTGCACATGAAGAATTAAAACCTGACAGTAATACAAAATATTTAATAAATCCGTCAGGCAGATTTGTAATAGGCGGCCCGCAAGGTGATGCCGGATTAACCGGACGTAAAATTATTGTTGACACTTATGGCGGTTACTCAAGACACGGCGGCGGAGCTTTCTCCGGAAAAGACCCGACAAAAGTAGACAGAAGTGCTGCTTATGCCGCAAGATATGTTGCTAAAAACATTGTTGCTGCA
>CANRHJ010000192.1 GCA_947630355.1 Candidatus Gastranaerophilales bacterium
ATGTGCAAAAGCTTCATCTTTTGTATAAGGGCTGTTTAATAAGAAGGTACCGCCTTCTTTTATGCCTTTTAATAAGTCATATCTGCCGATATATGCGTGAGCGGAGCAAGATACAAAATCGGGTGCGGTGATTAAATATGTTGATTTAATCTGTTTATCACCAAATCTTAAGTGAGAAACGGTTACACCGAAAGATTTTTTAGAGTCATAAGCAAAATATGCCTGTGCATCTTTATTTGTATATTGACCTATGATTTTAATAGAGTTTTTGTTAGCGCCTACGGTACCGTCTGAACCTAAGCCCCAGAACATACAGTTTGTAGTGCCTTCAGGTTCTGTTACAATGTGTTCTTCAACTTTTAATGATTTATTTGTAACATCATCTTCAATACCTACGGTAAATCCGTGGAAACCGTTATTTTCAGCGTGTTTATATACTGCAAATACCATTGATGGTGTAAATTCTTTTGAAGATAATCCGTATCTTCCGCCGATAACTCTTATTGATTTATCTTCTAATGCAGCAACAACATCTAAATATAAAGGTTCACCGATTGAACCGGGTTCTTTGGTTCTATCCAAAACAGTAATACGTTTAACAGTTTTTGGAAGAGCAGCGTTGAAGCGTTGAACATCAAACGGTCTATAAAGTCTTACTTTAACTAAACCATATTTTTTGCCTCTTTGAGCATTTAAATATTCAATAGTTTCTTCAATAGTTTCACATCCGGATCCCATAGCTACTATAATGTCAGTAGCGTCGGGAGCGCCAACGTAATCAAACGGATGATATTGTCTGCCTGTTACTTTTGCTACTTTATCCATATATTCCTGAACAATATCGGGAACAGCATTATAGTACTTATTAACTGTTTCTCTGCCCTGGAAATAAACGTCGGTATTTTGTGCGCCAACTTTGCAAACAGGTGATTCAGGTCTTAAAGCTCTTTGTCTAAATTCTTCAATATATTTAGGTTCAACAAGTGAAGCAATTTCTTCATATGAGATTTCTTCAATTTTGTGAACTTCGTGTGAAGTTCTGAATCCGTCAAAGAACTGCAAGAAAGGAACTTTTGCTTTGTAAGTTGATAAATGAGCAACTAAAGCCAAATCCATTTCTTCCTGAACAGAATTAGCAGCAAGCATAGCATAACCGGTGTTACGACAGCCCATAACGTCTGTATGATCACCGAATATTGCAAGTGATTGAGCAGCTAAAGCTCTTGCAGCAACGTGTATAACAGAAGGGAGCATTTCCCCTGCCACTTTGTGCATAACAGGAATCATTAATAATAAGCCTTGTGATGCCGTATATGTAGAAGTTAAAGCACCTGCTGCGAGTGAGCCGTGAACTGCACCTGCCGCACCTGCTTCCGATTGCATTTCAGCAACTCTTACTTCTTTTCCCCATATATTTTGTTTGTGTTGTGATGCCCATTCATCAATCCATTCACCCATTGTTGATGACGGAGTGATTGGGTAAATTGCCGATACTTCGCTTAATGCATACGCAATATGCGCTGCAGCGTAGTTACCGTCAACAGTAATTGTCTTTTTAGACATTTTTTACTACCTCCATTCTCATATCTCTCATTGTTTATTCCTGTTATTAAAACTGTATCCCAAATATACTTTAATTACAAGAAATTAAATAAATTGATATTGAGTTATTTAATCATATCTTAACTAAGTTTTTTCTCAGTAGTATAAAAAAAACAGCACTTAAATTTTTAAGTGCTGTTTTCACTAAGAAATAATTTTTATTATTTATTTTAAAGAGCAAATAATGGTCTGTCAGTGCTTCCGTCCGGATATATACATACAGATGGAATATAAACCATGTTAGTTGTTCCTGCGCCTGCATCTTTACCTGAAACATGGTCTCCTGAATATGCTTGTGCTCTTACATTACCGTTTGGAAGATAAGTAAATGTCATACCTCCGCTTGTACTTGTATTTTGTGTTAAGTAATCAATACTTGAGATTCTGCCTTGATCATCGTACTCAATTACTACTTGACCTTCTTTCCCGTTTTGGTCTTTAAAGTTAATAACTTCTCTTGTCGGATTGTTGTTTTCATCATAAAACACTTCAGAATCTGTTTGTGAATATCCATAATTAGCCATCTTGTTTACATAAGCTTCAGCAGTTTTATCAATAAGTTTTTGTTGGTTTTCTGTTACTCCTGTTTTACTATATGTGGGATTTTCACCAAAGTGTTTTATTTCATCAGGTTTATCTGTTTCTTCAGTCTTATCTGCTTCTTTCGCTTTGTCTGCTTCTTTCGCTTTGTCTGCTTCTTTTGTCTTATCTGTTTCTTCTGTCTTATCTGCTTTTTTTGCTTTGTCTGTTTCTTCAGTTTTGTCTGTTGCATCTGTATTTTCAGCTTTTTCTTGATTGTCCGGCTGATTAATACCTAACTTATTGATTAATTTATTATAAATATCTTCACCTAAAATTTCTTTTAATTTGTCAAGAGATATTTTATTTGATTTTTTGCCGGCTTTAGAAATAATAGATTCCTTATCATCGAATTTATATATTTTATTATAGTCAGAATTGGAATCATTATCTGATGTGTTAAATGATATTGGTACATCGGTATCATCTTTCTTATTTTTCACTACGCCTATAAATTCTTTTGTGTCAAATTGCACTTTTTGAATTTTTGAGTTTTCAAACATAATTTTTTCCTTTCTTTATTTATATTTCTGCTTGTTATATTAAACCTTTAATTTTTTTGTTATTCTGAGTTTTCAAACATAAACGTTCCTTTCTTATATATTTATGATTACTACCATAAACCCATTATACTTTTATATTCGTTAATAATATTTTCGAATGCCCTGAATTGGCCGCTTGAACATCTGTACTTTCCATTGCTGTAGCACATTTTTTGAATACTACGTCCTAAATTTGCATTAAGCCTGTATGCTGAATTGATTAAATTTTGTATAGATGAGCTTGTCGGGTTCGCTTCCAGCATCATCCAAGATGCTGAATCTGATGCTCCGGACAATGCTCCTCTTTTGAATGATTGTGTAATTTGTCCTATAGCGTTCAATGTTTCATCATTAATGTTTCCTTTGAAATATATTGTAATAGGATCTTCCCGTACTCCCCATTGTGAAGCATTGGGATAAGTTTTATAACAAAATTCAGTCCTGTTAATTTTTATAATATTTCCAAAGTCATCTACATATTG
>CANRHJ010000193.1 GCA_947630355.1 Candidatus Gastranaerophilales bacterium
AAGTATCTTTTTCATACTTCCAACTATTCTTAATTCCAGACAGTAGGGCAATATTGCCCTCTTTTTTTGCGAATTTTGCGCAGGCTGAAAGCCGAAGAACGGCGGCACTTTAATTAAATTTATTTTGAACCTTAACTAAATCTTTACTTTCCAAATAATATAAAAACGCATCAACAGCCCTATCTAAAGCCGATTTAAGAATAACCGTAATATCGGAGGGAAAATTTTGCAATACATAATCTTCGGATTTCATAAAAGGAGGTTGAGGCCCAATACCTATTTTTAATCTTTCTATTTTGTCGGTTTGAGCATGCATAATAACCGACTTAATACCGTTATGTCCGCCGTCGGAACCTTTTGAACGAAATCTTATTACACCTGTATCTAAAGATATATCATCGTAAACAACAAAAAAATCATTAACATTAAGCTTATAAAAATTTTTAATTAAGCTGAAAGCCTCTCCTGAATTATTCATAAAAGTCTGAGGTTTAATAATCCAAACTGCTTCACTCAAGTATTCACATTTAGCTATTTGTGAATTAAATTTAGATTCAAAATTAAAAATTCCATTCAACCTGAGCGCAAGCATATCAGCGAACATAAATCCCGCATTATGTCGTGTATTAATGTATTTATTACCCGGATTTCCCAAACACAATATTAATTTCATGACATGCCTTTCTCTTTACAAAAATTATCCCACATTTTTATTCAACTTACTAATTAAAAACTTAAAATTATATTTAATCATAATAAAAAACAGGAGATAAATGATGTCAAATAAAAAGAATGCAATAATTACAATGAAAAGCAGTGAAATGCTTTATAATTTTCTGAAAAATACAAACCTTCACAAAAAAGATTTTGCACAAATGATAGGTGTAACCCTTTCATACGTCTATAACTTAATAGATGAGACGATACCGTTTTCAACAAGAAGCACTACATTAGAGCGTATAGCAACGGTTATGGATATATCACCGGAAGAATTTGTTGAATATAAAATACCGCAAGACATTATAGTTATAGATGAAACAACGGAATTTATACGAGAAAAACAAAAAGAGAAAAAGATATCAACAGTACAACTGCTAAAATCATTTCCTCGCAAACAGAGATTAACCATAGTTGATATTCTAAGAGGAGCAAGGCCTATTCCGCTTGACTGGGAAGAAGTCAGTATGATTGCACAAGTTTTGGATATATCAAAAGAAGAAATATATGACCATTGGGAATCAAGACTTAAACAAGTACTGCAAAATTCCGGTTTTAACTTTGAGAACAATCAGGAACTTGCCAAATCAATCTTAAATTGCGCAAGAGAGTATATTGTTAAATCCAAGAATTAATTAAATCTTAACGGTAGTAACCTCAACTTCAACATCTTTAGGTGTTTTATAAGAATCAATATCGTAGATAATTTTTATTAATTGGTATGAATGAGGTATATCTTTAAAAGAAGGCGCACTAATATGCCTTATACCGTTTTCATCGGTTTGAACCGAATTTTGATGATACTGACCTGATGAAATAATTATAATATTTTTATACTTATTAACCAAATTTTGGTATTTTTCGGTATTAAGCATAGAGAGTTTATATTCAATTCTCGGCGGCAATAATGGACTATGATGGAAAATAACGAACAATCTTTTAGGATATTTTATCAGTAATTTTTCAAGCCATGCCAATTGTTCATCAGAGATTTCACCGTGAACAGACTGAACAAAATCTGAGGTATCGTCCATAACAACACATACTATATCTTTATTCGGCTTAAAAAAATAATATTTTTTCTTGGAATCCTGGTTAGAATTAAATGCCGAAACAATATCCAAATAAATTTCTTTTTCCAAACCGCTGAAGGAATGTGCATCATTTTTCCCGAGAACTATGTAATAGGGGAAATTTATCGTATGAATGGCACGCATGAACCCGATTACATTTTCTTCTTTTGATTTATCGACATTATCTCCGAGAAAAACAACGAATTCGGGAGATTTTTTTCTTAAAGACGAAGAAAGGAAATATAAATATTTATCGGAAATATCATCGCCTAAAGTGTAATGAACATCGCCGACTTGAGCGAATTCAATCATATCAGAAAACGCAGTATTTTGTATTAAAACAAAAACTGCAAGCACGACTAAAAAATTTTGAATAAATTTAAGCATTACTACTTCTTTTCTGTATGAATTTTTGTATCAATAAAGCCTGTTTTAAATCGCTTTTACTAATAATATTCATTTTAATTAAGATTTCGCCCATAGGCAACTTTTTAAATCTCTGGATATCCAGAACCATCGAAATATGAACCAGATTAATTTTCCCTGCCTCCAGAAGAATTTCACCCAATCTGGAGAAAGGGACATCTTGCCAATCTTGAATATTATAAAGATTTTTCATACAGTAATTATATTCAAAATAAGATATTTAATCAAATATTAGCAGATAACATCAAGACGATTACCCAAAGCGCTGTTAGAAACAACCGGTGATAATTCGCCGTTAATGCGGCCTATTCTTTCGGCGAGTCCGTCATTATTTTGATTGGCAGCGTAAGGAGAAGTAACTTTATTATTTGAAGCGGCATTAAGTCCCGCTTTAGATGATTTTCCTCCCAAACCTGCAAATGATAACGGATTTGCTCCTGTTACTTGTAAATTTGCGAAATTTAAATTTGGTATTGCCATATTTATTCTCCTGCCTACAAATATATAAAGTATAAAAAGAAATAAAAATTGCGGATAAAATGAAAAAATTTACAAAGTTAACAATTATTTTAAAACATAATCTTGAAAATAAATATTTATATGATTAAATAGAGAAGTAAGCGTCTGTAGCTCAGCTGGATAGAGCAACTGCCTTCTAAGCAGTGGGTCGCGCGTTCGAATCGCGCCAGGCGTATTTTTTGTGCTTATTGTTCTAA
The DNA here is from genome assembly GCA_947630355.1 of Candidatus Gastranaerophilales bacterium. GTDB lineage: Bacteria > Cyanobacteriota > Vampirovibrionia > Gastranaerophilales > Gastranaerophilaceae > Avigastranaerophilus. The sequence continues at coordinate 2,933 of CANRHJ010000193.1, forward strand.
ATTTGAACTTAGAAAATGCGCGAGGAGAACGCAAGGCGAAGCCTTCTTACGTTCGAGCGCGAGTGAGCTGAGGCTGAAGTGGCGGATGCGTTGAGCATTCGACACGTAATGCCGTTAAACGCGAACGAGCAAGACAATCGCGCCGGGCGTATTTTTTGTGCTTATTGTTCTAAATTTGAACTTAGAAAATGCGCGATGAGAACGCAAGGCGAAGCCTTCTTACGTTCGA
>CANRHJ010000194.1 GCA_947630355.1 Candidatus Gastranaerophilales bacterium
ATTCCGAGTTCTTTCGCACTTTGCAGCAGGTTTTATGTTCCTGAAACATTAGTCTCTATAAATATTTCAGGTCCCGTTATCGAACGGTCAACATGGCTTTCCGCCGCAAAATTAATAATACAATCCGCTTCGGATACTATATCCGGTACAAGCTTTCTGTCACAAATGTTTCCGTGAATAAAAGTATAGTTTTTATTATCTTTAACATCGTTGAGATTTTCTATATTTCCTGCATAAGTAAGTGCATCAAGATTAATTACCTTATAGTCCGGATATGTATTAAGAATATGTCGTATAAAGCAGCTTCCTATAAATCCGGCACCGCCGGTAACTAAAATTTTCATCTATATATCCTTTATCTCACATAATTTTGGTTGATGTTTGTCTTTTTCACTCAAAATTGGTTCAAAATCTATTCCCCAATTGATATTTATATCTTTATCATTCCAGAGAATGCCTCTGTCGTGCTCTTTTGAATATTCATTAGAAGCTTTATACAATAATTCGGCTTTATCGGATAAAACGACAAAACCGTGTGCAAAACCTTCGGGGATAAATAACATGTGTTTATTCTCGGCCGAAAGCTTTTCACCAACCCAATGTCCGTATGTATCGGAATTTTTGCGTATATCAACGGCAACATCAAATATTTCACCTGATATACAGCGTACTAATTTTGCTTGAGCTTTGGGGGCAATTTGGTAGTGTAATCCTCTCAAGACACCTTTTGATGATTTTGAATGATTGTCCTGATTGAACTCCACAGTAATTCCGTTCGCAAAAAAGTCAGATTTTTTATAACCCTCAAGGAAAAACCCTCTTTCATCGTCAAATACTTTCGGAATTACAAGTATTACATCTTTTATTGCTAATTTTCTGAATTCAAACGGCATAAACTATCCTCTTTAGTGATTATATCAAAAAAAAGAGATACATGCCATTTATTTATTTTATTTCGAACAAAAGATTGGTAAATTCAATATCATCAAAATCAACGGAACTTGTTTTATAGAGATTTTTTCCTGTTTTAATTGTAATATTATTTTCCTGATTATGTTTTATAAGATTTTTGGGGATTAAAATTTTCTGATTATCGCCGTTAATTTTTATTTCGGATATTTTATTGCCGTTAAAGAAAATTTCCGGCGGACTGGAAAAGGCCGTCAGAACTTTTGATTGCCCCAATCTTTGAGCGAACATGCTGTCAATTCCTATAATAGAGCCAATAACCAGAAATAAATTTTCGTTTTGTTTTATCGGATTTAATTTAAAATTTTTGGAATAAAAAGGTCCCGATGCAATAATAGAGAAATCTCCGGCATTAGCGCTTCGTTCGGAGAATGAATTATCACCGATGTGAACCATATTTGTATCAATGATAATATCATTAGGAGTAGTTTTTTCTATTCCTATTTGAATGGGAGCGTTTCCCAATTCGGAAAGAGTCATGGAATATGGCTTATATCCCGATTTTTCCAGTGATAAAATAGTCGGTGAATTTATTTTGGTCTGAAGTTTAAATGTGCCGTCTTTGTTTGTTTGTGTGGAAAAATTTTGCGCGGGAATTTTTATTATAACTCCTTCAATTGGTATATTTGTTTGGGAATCAAAAATTTGATTTACGTTCTTTTTTGTTTCTTTTCTGATTTCTCCCGTAATAACCTTACAAAAAGCATTTGTTCCGATTAATAAAATTATAAGTGTAAGAAGTTTTTTCATTATTTTTAACCTTTAAAGACAGTTTAAAGATAATTAATAAAAATTAATATGTTTAATAAGCTAATAGACATATAGAGAATTTTTAAAAGAGTAAATGAGGAATTGATAAGTTTTTATAAAAATGATATTCTCAAATATGTATTGCATATAGAAAAGAGAAGGAGAATAGAAAATGGAAAATTATATTTGCACCGTATGTCACTATGTATATGAACCGGAAGAAAACGGGAATGTAGCATTTGAAGATTTACCGGATGATTATGTATGTCCTTTATGCGGAGTTGGTAAGGACATGTTTGAGAAACAGCAGTAATAGAAGGAATGGAATTAAAGACCATGAAGTATAAGCAAATAAAAGAAGATATATTATATGCCGGAATAAACGACAAAGACAGGCTGATATTTGATGAGCTGATACCTCTTGATAACGGCACCAGTTACAATTCATATATAGTAAAAGGAAGTGAAAAAACTGCTGTAATTGATACTATGTATCCGAAATTTACGCGGGAGTACGTAAATTCTTTTGATGAAAACGGAATACGGAATATTGATTATATAATAGCAAATCATGGCGAACAGGATCATTCCGGCAGTATTCCTGCATTGTTAAGTAAATTTCCGAATGCAACGGTTGTAACAAATGCGGTTTGTGCAAAAAATTTGCAGGAGATGTTATTGGTACCCGCCGAAAAAATTAAAATTGTAACTAATAATGAAGAGTTATCCTTAGGAAATAAGACATTAAAATTTATGATATCTCCCGGAGTCCATTGGCCGGATACAATGTTTACATATTTAAAAGAAGACAATGTTTTATTTACCTGTGATTTTTTAGGCGCTCATTATATATTTGACGATGTATTTGCGGACAAATCAAAGGAGCTTGAAAAGAGTGCAAAGAAATACTTCGCGGAAATAATGATGCCTTTTTCCATAGTTTGCAGAAAATATGTTAAACAAATAAGAGAATTGAATGTAGATATGATATTGCCGAGTCACGGCCCTGTTCATAAGGATACTGACTATATATTAAGCTTGTATGAAGATTGGGCAGACGAAAAAGGCAAGAATCTGGTATTGCTTCCTTACGTATCAATGTATCATTCAACCGAAGAAATGATTGATTATTTGGCGGAAAAACTGAAAGAAAAAGGAATTCCGTCAATAAAATATGATATGGTGGAAGGAAATCTCGGCGATTTGGCAATAGCATTGGTTGACGGTACAACAATAATACTCGGCACATCAATGGTATTGGCAGGTCCTCACCCTGCCGCTTTTAATACCGTATACCTCGCAAGTATATTAAGACCAAAGGCAAAAATAGCATCATTTATAGGTTCATACGGCTGGGGCGGAGATTTATTCGGCAAAATGTCCGAAATGCTTGCTTCCTTAAAATTGGATATAATAGAACCTATC
>CANRHJ010000195.1 GCA_947630355.1 Candidatus Gastranaerophilales bacterium
CTTTATTTTCCGTTAATAAAGTATATGCGTTTAATTTAGTCATTATATCATCACTGTCTAAAGCACTTTGAACTTGATTTTTTATTCTATCAAATTCGTCTTTATCATTACTCCATAATTGAGCTATCCTACCGCCTAAGCCTCTGGATTTCTCATCATTTTCTTGCTCTTCTTCCATTGTTTTTAATACATTTTGAAGTTCCTGCTCTACCATATCTTCTATTTGTTGTACATTTTCGGATGGATTTTGGAATAAATATGATATTGCTTCTTCCTTACTTATATTGCTTCCGTATTTTTCGTAAATTTGTGATAATTCATCGGGTGATAACTGTTCTAATACTTCGTATATTCCGTCAATTCGTTTTTCTTCAGTCTCATTAAGTTTCTTCAATGCTTCATTTTTATCTGCTGATTGAGCATCGCTGCTGTTATTATATTCAACCTGTTTGTTAAAAGTATCCATAAATACATTGTCATCTGTTATTGATGCCGCATCACCAATATTGGAATCTTTTGCATATAAATTATTGCCTGAACCTTCCAAATTAATTTTATTAACTTTTGCTGACTCAAGAGCTAAATTACCGTCGGATTTTAATTTATTTATTTCTGCACCATAAATGGCAGTATCACCTGAAGTTTCTAAGATATCAATATAACCGCCGTCTATATATAGATTATCTGCTATTATACCTCTTCCCGTATTTAATTCTTTTAATTCGGACTCATACAAATTAATTTCATCTGAGAAAGAAGAAGTTATCATTTCATTTGCAGCACGGCAATTATTTAATTCAATATAACACATAGTATTTGAAGAGATTTTGTCAAAAGTGGTATCATTCAGCTTTATTTGTACAAGACCTTCTTTCCCCTCAATATTTATATTCTTAAAAGTGCAATTTGCTTTTGTATTAATATCAAGAGTTCCGGCCGTTGTAATTATATCGCCGCCGTTTACATTACTTACATCAATTTTTATATTCCCTTTTTCTGTTTTTATATTGCCTATCTGAGCATTTTTGCTTTCATCCTGAGTAACAATACTAATTGCAGATTTGTCCGATAAATCAACATTCCCCAAATTGCTGTTGTTTAATTCAATTTCCACCAAATCATCAAAAGATGAAGCACCGGTTATTTTAACTACTGAAGAATTATTATTTGCAGCAATTTTTATTCCGGAATTATCTGCTTCAACGAGTGATATAACAGTCTTATCGGCATTTATTGAAGGTTTTTTGTTATCGTCTCTTCCGCTGAATCTTACAGTATCTACAACACAATTTTTAAAATCAACAATACTGTTTGCATTTAAATCAAGAACCTTTACATCACTGTTTAAAACGGTTATTTCACCGCCTGATATAGAATAACCTATACTTGCATTATTTAGTCCGTTTAATACGACATCACCTGAATTGTTAACCAAAACTTGCCCCTGTGAATCACTTGCATATATCTTTGTACCGTCAGGGAGATTATATGTAACAAAAGAAGCACCATCAACAGTTTCCGATTTAATTTCTTTATAATTTTCATATTCCGAACCCTTTGATGTATCAACAGGGGTAACAGTTCTTTGGGCATTATCAGCCAAACCTTTTACGGCACTGTCTGCTGTGATGACTTGTGTATTTTTTCCGTTTAACCCTTTTGTATTGGAAACAACGGTTTGTTCTATATTTACCTGATTCTTTGAATTCTTATTAACTTCCAAGCTGCCTTGAATTTGACTGCCTTTTACAGTTATCTTACTGTCGGAACCTGTTTTGATTTTACCCTTATCAGTTACGGTTGAATTTGTTACGGTTACTTCTTTATCACCTGATTTACCAGCATTTATTGTACCGTTTACATTTGAATTTTCCACATTAATCCGGTCGTTACCTTTTCCTGTTTTTACATTTCCCTCAAGCTTTGAATTGTTTTTTACGTCAACATTATCATTACCCTTTGAAAACAACCCCCAAAAGAATGTACTGTCAGTATTAATCTTCCCTTTTACGGTTGCATTGTATACCTTAACCGTGTCATCTCCGTCTCCGCCTTTTATAATATCAACTATAGCTTCAGAATCAAGGAATATATTATCATTTCCTTTACCTACATCTATTAATTCTACTTGTGAACCGTCTGTAACATTAACATTTTGAACACCTTTTTCGCCGATAACTTTATTAACCGTTGATGCAATTATATTAATTATTTCATTACCGCCTTTTTTCGCCTGAACCTTTTCTGCGGAACTGTCAACAATACTTAATTTTGCTCCTGCCGATAAATCAATATCAGCACCTACGGCACCAATAACAACTATTTCACCTGTTTTATTATTCTGCTTAATTTGTACATCTTTTGTATTTTTTAAAACAATCTTACTGCCGTTATTCGCTGTATATGTGTATGTTTTAGAATTAAACAGAGAATTTGTGACTTGGTAATTGACACTTACCCACTCATTACCCGAATAAGCATCTTTTATTTCTTTTAGAGTCCTTGCTTCATTCGGCAGAACATTTTCATTCACTGTATTGTTTTTATTTTTTATTTCATTGCTTTTATCTGCAGCATTTGTATGCTGTGGCTCGTTTAGTGAATAATATGAAAATTTTGAATTATTTCTTATTGGCAAAATTTTTCCCTCGTTAACTAATTGATTTATCGGCATTTATTTTTTTAACTTTAATTTTTTAGCGATTTATTTTAATTTTATTGAATATTTTTTACATTTCTTAATTATTGTTGTTTCACACTCCGCGAACACAACCTACCTACTATCAAGAACTTATGTATATTTATAAATCATTAAAAAACCTTAAAGAGTTAATTAAAAATCATATTAAAAAATATTTCTTATATATCATAAATTTATATTTAATTTTAACAATGTTGTGTTAGACTACTTGCTAAAATAAACAAAAAATACACCTCAATAAGAGGTGTATTTTTTTATTTGAATATGTGTTTAGCTTAGTTACAGGCTTGGTTTGTGGGTTTCAATAATTTACTTTAATACAAGTCCTTCAGTTTGTAGGTTGGATTAGCGCAGCGTAACCCAACATTTAATAATATTTTAATTACGTCAGCTTAATACTTCGAATAATGAAAAT
>CANRHJ010000196.1 GCA_947630355.1 Candidatus Gastranaerophilales bacterium
AGAATTAAAGCTGAAAGCTATGATGAGAGTCAAGGCGGAACAATTAATGTTAACGACATGAAAGTTTTAGCAGACAGCAGTGAATTAGTAACTCCCGTTAATTTTGCTGATACAAGTTTTGCAAGTACTGTTAAATCACCCGTAAATAAAGCATACGGCCCTATTTATCAATACGGTGTTAATTATTTATCGGGAACAGGAACAAAAACCTCCTCAGTCGGTTCAACAGGCGATTTTTTATTCACAAGAACAGGATATAACCCTGCAATTCTTGCAAGCCCTGTTGCTCAGCTAACGGGCGGTTATGCTTCTATGGTTCAAACATACGAATACTCTTTTGAACACGCTGATACTTTTTCAGCATTACCTGCTTCTGTTAGAAAAGCTATGCTTAATCAAAATAAATATGCAATAACAGAGGGCAGTTTACCTCTTTATAATAACTATATTAACAAAAATGCTCTTTGGTTCAGACCCTATACTTCTTTTGAAAGCATTCCGCTTAAAAACGGGCCTAAAACAAGCACCGTTTTATATGGTTCTTACATAGGCGGCGACAGCGAAATATTCCATCTTAAAAACGGATGGGACAGCGTATATTCAGGCTATATAGGTTATACAGGGGCAAGCCAAAGCTATCAGGGCAACCATACATATCAAAACGGAATTGTAGGCGGTGTAACCGATACTTTCTATAAAAATAATTTCTATACCGCAATCACAGCTTCCGTCGGTTCATCTATAGGTGAAACTTCTACTATGTACGGAAATGAAGATTTTACAATGCTTATGGGCGGTGTTGCTTCTAAAACAGGATATAATTTTGAGTTTAATGACGGCAGATTTATTATTCAGCCGAATTTACTTCTTTCTTATACGTTAATTAACACATTTGATTACACAAACGCTGCAAACGTAAGAATAAACGCTGAACCATTGCACGCACTTCAAGTACATCCTTACGTTAAATTTATACAAAATACCGAATCAGGGTGGCAGCCATATTTGGCAGGAGGTTTTGTATATAATGTAATGGGACAGAGCCAAATCAGAGTTGCCGATTTATACGGAAATAACGTTGAGCTTCCCGCATTAAGCATTAAACCTTATGCTGAATACGGACTTGGTGTTCAAAGGCTATGGAACGATAAATACACGGGATTTTTACAAGCTATGGCAAGAAGCGGAGGCAGAAACGGTATTGCCTTTACTATGGGCTTTAGAATTGCTTTGGGTGATGACGGTAAAAAAGTTGAAAAAGTTAAAGCGGATGATAATATTAAACCCGTTTCTAATGTAACAAAAACCGAAAAACCAAAGAAAGTTCAAGCGGAAAAACAGGCAAAAATTGAAACTCCTGCTAAAGTTCAACCAACGACAAAAGAAGAACATCACTCATTTATTTATAATTGGATGTTAAAGTTCTCTAACTTCTTCGCTCAGCCTTAAACTCCGAAAATTAAATAATCTATGCTTCACAGCAGGGAAAAATGGTATAATTATTCTGTATGTAAATATTCAAGTTTAAATAAAAGATAAACAAGGATAAAAAAATGAAATTAAAATACCTGCCCGATAAATCGTGGGAAGTTGAAAAATCGGAAGAATATAAAAATATATTGGAAATAATAAAAAGAGAAGAAAAAGAAATACTGCCGAAAGAAGAAGAGAATTCGGGAATTTTTTATGCGTTAAATATTACTCCTTTAGAAAAGACAAGAGTTTTAATAATAGGTCAAGACCCTTATCCAAATAAAGATAGAGCACATGGGCTTGCATTTTCATTTAAAAATAACACTCCGGCAAAGGATTCTTTAAAAAATATTTTTGTCAAACTAAGCGAAACAGATAATTATCAATATAAAAACACAAATTTAACCTGCTGGGCTCGTCAGGGGGTGCTTTTATTAAACACTTCTTTAATTTATACCTCAAAAAACGATACCAATAAATGGCGCAAACTCTGGGAGCCGTTTATCAGCTTTATTATAAAAAAGCTTATTGATAATAAAATTAAAACGAATTCACCATTGGTAATTATGTTATGGGGCTCTAATGCTAATGATATTCCTTTATTTACGTGTGAGGCAGAAGAAGAATATAAAAAGAACAATATTTTAATACTGCGCTCATCTCACCCCTCAAATATCGGAGATGCCAAGAATAAATCGCTGAAAGGTTTTATCCACTCTTTTATGGATATAAATTACAATCATTTTAGAGAATGCAACAATTATTTAAAATCTAAAGGGCAGGAAGAAATCAACTGGCATACATAAAAAGCTTTTATTTTGATTTATGCTGTTTATCAGGTTTTGAGCCGTTTATATATGCACGCGCTGATTATAAATTACTTGAAATGCTGTCTGAGATTTTTAAAATGCTGCTCAAGAATTTTAATCATTTTTTTAATTATTTGTTATAATCAATTTATGGAAAAATTTAAAAAAGTTAAATTTATTTTTATAAATGTATTTGTTATCGCATTTATTTTTATAGTAAGTGATTATTTATACAATGTATACTTATACAATACTTTTAATAATGACATTAATACAATGCCCGCTGAACAAAAAAACTTTTATAAAGTCATAACTTCTTTTAAGTACAAATATTTTATTCATATTAAAAAGTTTGGAACTGATTATGAGTTATCAGATTATTTTAGGGAGAATAAGATATTCAATGTAAAAAATGAGAAAAAAGGGTCAATATTGTTATTTGGTTGTTCTTTTGCGGCAGGTGCTTTTTTAAACAAAGAGGATACATTTGCATATAAATTAAGCAAATCAACCGACAGAACTGTAATAAATTTTGCACTTTCGTCGTGTGGATTTGGTCAGATGTTGTGGCAGACAAAATATAACGAAATTTATAAAATTATAGATGAACATATAACGCCGGAATATGCAATTTATATATACATTCCAGACCATTTAATAAGAAGCTGTCATTATAAATACGGAGTATCTAGACAATATATTGATAATTACTACCTTTCATATGAATTAAAAAACGGGAAATTGACAGAAACAAACCCTATTGGTGCAATACTTGCTCATTCAGCTATAATCAGGAATTTTATAAAGAATAAAATATGTACTGATCAAACTC
>CANRHJ010000197.1 GCA_947630355.1 Candidatus Gastranaerophilales bacterium
CTTATGCTAACAGAGAAGATTTAACCGGAGAATTTGTTAACACATCAAAAGCAGGCTGGGATTTAGCTATGGGTGTTAGTGCATATTCACTTGTTTCATTAGCAAGAAACGCACAGCCCTTAATGAAAGACGGCGGCTCAATTTTAGCTTTAACATACTTAGGCGGAGAAAAAGTCGTTGCAAACTATAATATAATGGGTGTAGCTAAAGCTGCTCTTGAAGCTTCGGCAAGGTATCTTGCAGAAAACTTAGGGAAATATGGTATAAGAGTTAACTGCTTATCTTCAGGTGCAGTAAAAACCCTTGCAGCATCAGGTATTGACGGCTTCGGTAAAATGCTTAAAGCTGCTGTAGCCAAAGCTCCTTTAAAGAGAAATGTTACGCTTGAGGATGACGGTAAAACGGCACTTTATCTGTTATCTGATTTATCGTCAGGTGTAACAGGTGAAGTTATTCACGTTGACTGCGGCTGCCATGCAGTTTATGCTTCAGCAGAAGAAATGGATCTTGTTACAAGGTAAAGTTTAGTTTTAAATTTTACGGAGAAAATTTTAAGAGGATAATTTGTTTTATCCTCTTATTTTTTGCCGTACATCTTTTGTATGAAGATTTAGCAAACATCTTCGGTCTTTTTGCTTAAAATCAAATTATATCTGCCTTTGGTGTGATTATAAAAAATCATCTTTTTTTCGTATGTTTAAAAACTTCAAAATAATGGTATTATAAGAATTGTTATTGTATGAAAGGGAAATAAAAAAATGATTAATACCATTATTCTTGCGTTTTGTGCCATAGTTGCTTTGGCAATTATCTTTGGACTTTATTCTTTGTATGTTAATGTTATTAAAAATAAGAATACATTGTTAGAAGCATTGTCGGGAATTGATGTTCAATTAAGAAAAAGATATGATTTAATTCCGAACGTGCTTACTATAGCTAAAAAATTTATGGAACACGAAGATGAACTCTTTGACAGAATAGTAAAATTAAGAACTCAGGCTATAAATGCGAAATCAGGTTCAAAAGATAAGTTTGAGGCTGAAGCTCAATTAGATGCTCAATTAAAAACGTTAATGGTAAACGTAGAAAATTATCCGACATTAAAATCTGATGCTACAATGGTTGAAGCTATGAAAACTTATGAAACGGTCGAAGAAAACATATCATCAGCAAGAAGATTTTATAATTCGGCTTTAACTCAGTTAAGGAACTCAATACAAATATTTCCGGGAACTTTATTCGCAGGATGTGCAGGTGAAACTGCTTCATTCAGTTACTTTGAAACCGATGAAAAAAGCAAAGCACCTATCAATGCTTCGGAACTTCTGTAAATAATTGCTAAATTTATAAAAAAAGATTGGTTGGTAAGAAATTAATAAAAAATCAATATTTTATCAGCCAATCTTTTTAAGAGTTTTAACCATTAGTTTATAAATAACGGGAGATATTAAATGGCGGAAGATATCAAAAAAACTTTAAAAACAAAGAAAAATCCAAATTCGGATTTTCATGCGTTTTTTACGGATAAAATTAAACCAAAATTAGCGGGTTTTGAACAGGAAAGAAAAAAATTCCTTATGATAACCATTATTGTCGAGGTAATTGTATGTCTCGGAATATTGATATATTATTACCTCACATATAGAACAACTCATGAGTTTACAATTGGAAATGACTGTTGTATTTTTGTTGCTATTCCCGCTATAGCATATGCAATTCCCAAAATATATAAAACAAAAGTTAAAAAACTGATATTACCATTAATATTATCATATATCGGTGATTTTAAGTTTGGTGAATTAAATATTAACCTGAAAGAGATGAGTGATTTTTACGCCGGTTTAAATATGTTTCCCAAATTTAATAAAATATTGATTGATGATTATATAACGGGTAAATACAAAAATTTAGATTTAAGGATAGTGGAAATTAAACTTGAACAAGTGTCTGTGCATCACACAAGGAAAGGTTCCCGTACTTCCAGCAAAACGCAATTCAATGGTATCTGTTTTAATTTTAAGAATTATAAGAAATCAGAAAAGCAAACGGTTGTACTGCTGAATTCCAAAAAACCGAATGTTCAGAATTTAAATAAAGTAAATTTAGAAGATCCCGAATTTGAAAGATATTTTGATGTATATTCCGGTGATCAAATTGAATCAAGATCAATTCTCACTCCGGCATATATGAACAGAATGGTAACTTTAGCAAAAAGTAAGAGTCAAATCGTTTTGAATATGTCTACCTCGTTTACGGGCGATGATGTTTGTATGAGTATAAAATCGGATAAAGATTGGTTTGAAGTTCCTATTTTAAAACCGGTTGATGATTATTCAAACTATAAATCAATTTTGAAGGATCTTAGCGATATTCTTTCAATAATAGATACATTAAAATATACCGATTAATGTCAGCGGATTTATTTGCGGACAATTGGCCGGAATTTAACGGTTTTGTTAAACAACTGCCGAGTATTTATCGTAAAACTCTTCAAATTTATCATTAATAATGCTTTGCCGCATATCATGGATAAATTTTATTAAAAATCTTATATTATGAATGGAAATAAGAATGGATGCTGTTGCCTCTCCCATTCTGTAAAGATGTCTTATGTATGCTTTGGAATGGTTTTTGCAAGCATAACAATCGCAATTTAAATCAAGAGGTGAGCTGTCTTTTTCAAACATTTTATTTTTTATATTTTTTTTACCTTCATATGTAAAAAATGACCCATGACGAGCATTACGAGTAGGTAAAACGCAGTCGAACATATCAACACCGCGCTTAACCCCTTCAAGTAAATCAATAGGTGTTCCCACACCCATTAAATATCTTGGTTTATTGGCGGGTAATAACGGCGCTGTCAGTTCAACAAGGTGGTTTTTAAGTTCTGTCGGTTCTCCGACACTAACGCCTCCTATTGCATAACCAACAGCATCATATGAAGAGATAACATTTGCACTTTCTCTTCTTAAATCATCGTAAAATGCACCTTGAACAATGGGGAAAAGTGCTTGATTTTCACGTGTATGAACTTTATACCAATAATTTTCTAATGTCTTACGTAATACCATTCCTTTAGGAAGCCAAAAT
>CANRHJ010000198.1 GCA_947630355.1 Candidatus Gastranaerophilales bacterium
GCTTTTAGCTCACCGCGTTTTTCCGCATCTTCTATCATTGATAATGCAACTCTGTCTTTTACACTGCCTGCAGGATTGAAATATTCAAGTTTTACTACCAGTTTCCCCTCTATATTATATTCATTTTCAGTTTTTACTAACTCTAATAATGGAGTCCCCCCTATTAAATCCGTCATTTGTTTATATATTTTCATGTTTCTCTCCTTAATTTAATCTAATTAAATTATATTATATTTTTTCATAAATTTAATCGTCTGAAATTCATTTTTTCGTTTAAATTTTCTCGGACAAAATAAGTATGCATATTTATTTTTAAGAATTTTTTATGACAAATTTATAATTATTATTAAATCATTGAAAATACAGCAAAAGCATTAGTTTCAAAAGTATTTAAAGCATCTGTACAGGTTCGAACTTCTTGAATGTCTATAAATAAAGAGTTATAGCGATATTTAAAAAATAATCATTTTTTGAAAAAATATCAAAGAACTCAAAAAAACAATAAAAAAGAGGCTTTTACGCCTCTTTTATAAATGGTGGAGAATAGGAGACTCGAACTCCTAACCCCCTGCGTGCAAAGCAGGTGCTCTACCAATTGAGCTAATCCCCCTTTGAGATTTGTTATGTTTATATTATCACTTCATAAAAAAAAATCAACTCTTTTTTATGTCTTTGTTTTTACTATTTATTTTTTATTATTTCTATCAGTTTCTGCAATTTTTTTCTTTGTTCTTTATTTGAATGTTTTATTAAATCTTTTACTACGTTTATTGCATTTCGTTTGTTATTAATTGATTTTAAATATAAAGCATATTCTTTTATAAACTCAAGATTTCCCGGTGCAAGTCTTTTCATTATTGAAAAATTAGTTAATGCCTTTTCTTTTTCATTATTTTTTATACAACACTTTGCCATATAAAATCTGTAGTCGGCTCTTGTTAAATTTATCTCCGCAGCTTCTTTATAATACTCGTAAGCAGCTTCATATTGTGCCGCAGAATAATAACTCTTTGCTGCGGATGCATAATATTCTTCTTCTTTCGGCTTTATTGATATTGCCGTTTTATATTCTTTCGCCGCCTCTTCATAATCTCCGCTTTTATATCTTATGTTCCCTTTTAAATAATGAACTTCATGGCAATTTATATCCAAGCTTAAACATTCATTTAGTGTTTCTTCCGCTCTGGCGAGATTATTCTTAAATATTTCTATTTTTGCTTTTATTATCAGTGCGGGAAGGTACTTCCCGTTTACATTCAGTATTTCTTTGCATAAATTTTCCGCTAATTCATAGTTTTCGTTATTATAATAACTATTTAAAAGCAAATATTTATATTCTAAAGAGTCGGGGTTTGTATCTGATGCTTTTATAAGCGCATTTATAGCACGTTCCCACATTCCTATCCGTGCATAATACACACCTTCCGCATACCACGAAAAATCATCGCGCTTTTCTGCTTTATATAACTCCCTTATATATCTTTGGCATATTTCAACATCATTTTTTCCCGATTTTATTATTAAATCCAATGATATTGCATTTATATTAAGGGGTTCTTTTATCATTATTTCTTCTAAAACCGTTTGGGCTAATGTTTCTTTCTTTTCTATATAATACAAATATGCCAATGTATACTTATAAGCGATATTATCAGGTTCCATCCTTATTGCACTGCAATAACTTTGTTCCGCTTCACTTAGAAACCCGTTTAAAGAATATGCTATTCCCAATTTATAATAATAAATTCCCACTTTTGGATTTAATTTTATGGCATAAGAATAATTTTTAACAGCTTCATCGGTTTTCTTATTTTGATACCTTATTTCTCCCAACAGATAAAATATTTTATCATCTTCGCTATACTTTAATAGTTTGTTTAACAAAATTTCGCATTCTTCGTATAGTTTTTTTTCATATAAGATTAAAGCCAAACTGTACCCTGCATCAATATTATTTTTTTGAAAAGATTTTTCAAATAATTCATATGCCGTTTCTTCCTCTCCTGTTTTCATATAAGCACTTCCGGCACAATACATTACTACGTTTGAAGTTACCTTATTACTCTCTTTTTTATATATTTTTATCATTAACTCATATTCTTCTTCAGACAGTAAAATCGGGAACAGTTCTTCTAACATTTCTTCTTGTTTGTATCCTTTTTGATACAAATCAAATAATATACTTTTGGCTTTTTTGTTTTCTTTAAGTTTACTTAATAACAGTGCATAGTTAAACTTTATTTTATCTTCCACATTTTCTTTTCCGATTATTTGCTCATACAGGCTCAGAGCCCTGTCATATTGGCATAACTCGGAATATATATATGCAAGTTCGGATATTATTTCCACGCTGTCATTTTCTAATGCAAGAGCCTTATAAAAAAAATCCAACGATTTTTTATATTCGCCTTCTTCTTTATATTTAAATGCGGTTTTTAAATAATCTGTTATATTATCCATAAAATTTATTATATTTTTAATACGTAAATTAGTAAAGTTTATATTTATGCTTAATGAAAAATTTCATTATTTAATATAAAATACTGGTATGGAAAAGCGCTTCAAAATTTGTTCAAAATATAAACCGTCGGGAGATCAACCATCTGCTATTGAAAAGCTTGTAAACGGAATTAATCGGGGATATGAGTCCCAAACTCTACTCGGTATAACAGGCTCCGGAAAAACCTATACCATAGCAAACGTTATAGAAAAGGTTCAAAGGCAGACTCTTGTTATCGCTCATAATAAAACTTTAGCAGCTCAGCTCTATAACGAATTTAAAGAACTTTTTCCGGATAATGCCGTTGAATATTTCATCAGCTATTATGATTATTATCAGCCCGAAGCATATATTCCGAGAAGTGATACCTATATAGAAAAATCAGCAACCATTAATGATGAAATAGACAGATTGAGACATAATACAACCAGAAGTCTATACGAACGCAACGATGTTATTGTAGTTGCTTCCGTCAGTTGTATATACGGACTCGGTCTGCCCGAACAATACCTTTCCTCTGCTCTTAAAATTG
>CANRHJ010000199.1 GCA_947630355.1 Candidatus Gastranaerophilales bacterium
AAAAATTGTTTAATTTATTATATAAACTTGCAAAATATATGCCAAAAAGTTTTAAACGGTTTATATTTAAGCCGATTATTAACGAATTGGGCGGTAAAATAGAATGTTTTATATCGGGCGGAGCACCGCTTGAGCAATCTACTGCTGAATTTTTTGACAGAATAGGAATTCCCATATTTCAGGGCTACGGTTTAACAGAGACAAGTCCCACAATTTCCGTTAATTACTACGGTAATAATAAAATCGGGACTGTCGGGAAAGCACTTCCTTCAGTTAAAGTTACTCTTGCAGATGACGGCGAATTAATAATATACGGACAAAACGTTATGCAGGGATATTGGGGCAAACCGGAGTTGACCGCTCAGGTTATAGACGAAGCAGGCTGCTTCCATACGGGCGATATCGGCGAGATTGATAAAGAAGGTTATATAAAAATTACCGGCAGAATTAAAAATATGATTGTTCTTGGCGGCGGTAAAAAAATATTTCCGGAAGAAGTGGAAGCCGTACTTGAAAAATCCGATATGATTAAAGAAGTTTGTGTTCTTCCTTTAAAAATAAAATCGGGCAATAAAGCAGGTACTGAAGAAGTCGGTGCCGTAATCGTTCCCGATGATAAAATTGCAAAACTTGATAATGTTCAGCAGATTATTGAAGAAGAAGTAAAAAAACTTGCTTCCTCCAATCTTGCACCATATAAAATTCCTACTAACATTATTATTTATAATAATGAACTTCCCAAAACGGCGACAAAAAAAGTAAAGCGCGGCGAACTGACAGAATGGTACGAAAATTCTTTTATTAAAAATTAAATTATCATAACTTTTCTTCGTAATATAATAAAAGATGACGGGAGAAATTCCCGTCATAGGGGATATGGTGCTTTATATAAGGAGATTTGTTATGAATAAAAGCAAGTTTACGGAAGACGATTTAAAATATATTTGGCGGCCGTTTACGCAAATGAAATCGCTTGAGAATGAAGATAACAAGCCGATAATAATAAAAAGGGGAAAAGGTATATATCTTGAAGATATTGACGGCAATAAATATATAGATGCCGTATCATCCTGGTGGGTTAACACACTGGGACATTCCAATAAAAAGCTTAATAAAGCCTTATATAAGCAGGCGAAACAAATTGAACACGTTATCTTTGCGGGATTCACTCATAAGCCTGCCGTAGAATTTGCAAAAAGACTCGTAAAATTAATGAATAACAATTTAACCCATGTTTTCTTTTCCGACAACGGTTCAACTTCTGTGGAAGTAGCATTAAAAATGGCTTATCAATATTTTGTTTTGAAAGGAAATCCCGAGAAAAAGAAATTTATAGCATTAAAAAACTCCTATCACGGGGATACACTCGGAGCTGTTTCTGTCGGCGGTATTGACATGTATCATAAGTTATATAAACCGTTATTATTTGAAATCAAACAAGCATTAAGCCCGTATTGTTACAGATGTCCGATGGGATGTGAAAAAGACTCTTGTGATACGGAGTGCCTTAATTCCGTCGAGGATATATTAAGAAATGAGGCATCAGAAATAGCGGGAATAATTGTAGAACCTTTGGTTCAGGCTGCAGGCGGCATGATTATGTATCCGCCTAAATATCTGACAAAACTAAGAAGTATATGCGACAGATATAATATATTACTTATTGATGACGAAGTGGCGATGGGATTTTACAGGACAGGTAAACTCTTTGCCTACGAACATGCCGGGATTGTTCCAGATATTGTGTGTGCGGCAAAAGGTATAACTGCCGGTTATATGCCGTTATCCGTTACAATAACGTCGGATAAAATATACAATGCCTTTTATGATGACGATTTAGACGGATATAAAACGTTTTATCACGGTCACAGTTATACAGCTTATCCTTTAGCCTTAGCAGTTGCTTTAGAAAATCTTAAAATATTGAAGAAGATGAATATTGAAGAATATTTAAAGCCTAAAATATTGAAGTTTTCACAAGAGTTGAAGAAATTCTCCAAGCATAAAAACGTGGGAGATATAAGGCAAACAGGCATGATATGCGCGATTGAACTCGTAAAAGATAAGAAAACCAAAGAGCCTTTTTCATATGAAGAAGGAATAGGTAAAAGGATTTATTTGGAGGGATTAAAGCTCGGAGCCATTTTACGTCCGATGTGGAATTGCATATATTTTATTACTCCATACATCATTACGGAGAAAGAAATAGAGAAATTAACAGATATTGCCTACAAAGCATTAACAAAGGTATTACCGGAGGAATAATAATTATGGAATATTTTATAACAGGTATTGACACGGGAATAGGTAAGACATTTGTAACAAAGGGATTAGCGTTGTCTGCCGAAAAGAGCGGCTTAAAAACGGGAGTTTTTAAGCCGCTGCAATCAGGAGCTTTCAAAGTGGGCGATAAGCTTATTGCACCTGATATTCAGTCTGTCAAAGAACTTTCTCCGAATATAAATACGAAATGTTCATATATATTGGAAGGTGAGATTTCACCTGCTTTAGCGGCAAGGCTTGCGGGTATATCCGTTGATACCGATAAAATCAAATCGGATTTCATTCAATTTGCATCGGAAAACGATATTACATTTGTTGAAGGTGCGGGCGGTATACTTGCTCCCGTAACTGACAGTCTGCTTTGTGCCGATTTGATTAAAATATTAGATATTCCGATTATTATAGTTACGGTTCCGTTCTTGGGACGATTAAACCATACTTTACTTACCGTAAGTTATGCTAAAAGTAAAGGAATAGATATTAAAGGCATTATAATTAACAAATATGATGAAACAACAAAAGACTTAGCATCCGTCAATTTCGCAAAAGAATTAAAATTATATACGGATGTTGAAATTTTAGGTGTTGTAAAGGATTTAAAGCACTCCGATACAAATAATATATTATCGGAATTTAATCGCATCAAATTGTTAAACTGATTTTGTTTTATTTGTAATATGATATACTTCCGGCTTTTTACCCGTCAAAATACACATAAATT
>CANRHJ010000200.1 GCA_947630355.1 Candidatus Gastranaerophilales bacterium
ACTTGGAACAGCTTGAAAACGGAAATAAATTTAAAGTTGAGTTTAACTGCTCAAAATGTTCAATGTATTTGTATTGCGAAGATGAGGAAAATCATTAATGATAACGTTTTTTATCGGCTTATTAATACTGCTTATCGGCTATTTTACATATTCAAAATATATAGAAAAACAGTTTTCTCCGGATGATAGAAGCGTTCCTTCTCAAGATTTATATAACGGCGTGGATTACGTGCCGCTGCCTTCATGGCGAAATCAGCTTATAAATTTGTTAAATATTGCAGGCATGGGCCCTATTTTATCGGCGCTGCAAGGTATTGTATTCGGTCCGATATTTTTCCTTATAGTTCCCATAGGATGCATTTTAATGGGATGTGTTCATGATTATTTCAGCGGAATGATTTCCATAAGAAACAAAGGTTACCAGATAACACAAATAACAAAAAAGTATTTTGCTAAAACTTTCTTTAATACTTTTACGGTTATAGTTTCGATAATGTCGATATTATGGATTACGGTATTTATATATTCCGCAGGTGACTTATATCTCGGGAAAATATTAAGTGAGACTGATTTTACGTTTCATAATCCCGTTGCAGTCGTAACCTATATTGTAGTCGGAGTATATTTCTTTGTTGCGGCATTATTTCCGATAAATAAATTAATGGCAAAAATATATCCATACATAGGTGGATTGTTTGTTGCGGGTTCAATATTGCTTTTAATCGGCTATATATCAAAAGGATTGTCCCTTCCGGAGTTTGACATTCATCATCTTAATTGGCATTATAAAAATTTACCATTAATTCCGTTTTTCTTTATGACTGTAAGCTGCGGGCTGTTATCAGGGTCACACGCAACACAAACCGCAATTGTTGCAAGAACTATGAAAAATGAATATGAAGGCAGAAAAGTATTTTTTAAAACCATGTGTTTTGAAAGTTTAATAGTTATGATATGGGCAGCCGGTGCATTATATGTTTATCATAACGGACTTGTGGAACAGAATATGTTCGGAACGGTTAACGTAGTAAATGTAATAGCAAAGCAGTTTACCCCGTTTAATTTGTCTTTGGTCGTTGTTGCGGCTGTATTATGCCTGCCATTAACATCGGGAGATACGGCGCTTCGCTCGCTCCGAATGGTTGTTGCAGATGCGCTTGATTTGGATCAAAAACCGATAAAAAACAGGCTTATTATTATAGGCCCTGCGATTATTGGTGTTTTCTTGTGCTTATTCTATGCCAAATCTTATCAAGACCAATTTGCGGCACTTTGGCAGTATGTTATGTTGTTTAATCAATTACTTGTTATTCCGACATTCTTAATTGCGACAATAATTTTATATAAAAACAAGAAGAATTATTTATTAACGCTAATTCCGGGTTTATTCTACATATTTATAATTTCATCATTTATCTTTAATGCAAAAATCGGTTTGAATTTGAGACTTCCGATAGCCGAAATGCTGGGAATTATTGTTATGTTTATAAGTCTTTATGCTATTATTAAGAGGTGCCGGAAAGAATAGTTTAGAGAGGGAAGATGCTTTTTAATTCACTGGAATTTCTTTTTATATTTTTGCCGATTGTGTTTACGATTTATTTCCTTATATGCAAAACAAAATTAAGTAAATTTTCAAATGTTTGGCTTTTATTAGCATCTTTATACTTTTATGCGTATTATAAAATTGAATATCTTCCGATTATAATTTCATCAATTCTTTTCAACTATACAATGGGATATTTTATCCAAAAAGATTTTAAGCAGGGAATAAGAAAAATTCTGCTTATATTTGCAATTGTCGGAAATTTAGGCCTGTTATGCTATTATAAGTATTTTAATTTTGTGCTTGAGACAATAAACAGTTTTAATTTTACTCATTTTGATACGATGAAACTTTTGTTACCGCTTGGAATAAGCTTTTTTACTTTCCAGCAAATTTCATACATAACAGATACATATAAAGGCGAAGCAAAACAGACAAATATAATAGATTATTCTTTGTTTGTATCGTTTTTCCCGCAGCTGATAGCCGGTCCCATCTGTATGTATAAAGAATTAATCCCTCAATTTCAAGATGTGTCAAAAAAAATTATCAACCGTGAAAATATATACAAAGGCTTGTTTCTAATAACAATCGGATTATTTAAAAAAGTAATACTTGCCGATAATTTTACGGAGTTTATTCAAGATGTAATGAACTTGGAAGCTATGACGGAATTTTATACATCGTGGGCTTTTTCATTTTCTATAGCACTGCAAGGATATTTTGATTTTTCGGGATATTGCGATATGGCATTAGGAATAGGTGCTTTATTTAATATTGAGCTGCCAATTAACTTTGATTCGCCTTATAAATCAAAAGATATATCGGATTACTGGCGCAGATGGCATATTACAATGGGTAGATTTTTAAAATACCACGTTTATATCCCTATGGGCGGAAGCCGCAGAGGCGAATTAAGAACATATTGGAATTTGTTTTTTGTATTTTTAATAACAGGTATCTGGCATGGCGCAAATTGGCCTTGTATTCTGTACGGGACAATTAACGGAATTTTTGTCAGCATTAATAAACTTTGGAAAAAAACCAATATTCAAATAAATGATAAACTTGCAGTATTTATTACCTTCATAACTATGGTGTTTATTGCTCCTTTGGTAATGATTAAGCATGTTCATCAATATTTCATGTCGGTTAAATCAATGCTTGGAATTCATACAAATTTTCTTCCTGTTTCAATTGAAAATTTTAATTTTGTATTTTCAAACCCTCAATTAAAGTTAAATATTATTTTATTTATTGCAGCTTTTATAATAGTATTTTGTTTTAAAAATTCAAATGAACTTGCTCCGAAATTTGCGGAATCAAAGAATTTATTTTTAAGTATAATCTTGTCTGTAACTTTTATAATTTCCGCTTTATCCATAACAAAGGGTTCGGAATTTATTTACTTTAATTTTTAATATACATATTATTCATTTATAAAT
>CANRHJ010000201.1 GCA_947630355.1 Candidatus Gastranaerophilales bacterium
ACTTTGCCATTATTCATCAGAATAGCTTTATTATGATATGGTATATCCATGTGCATTTTGCCAACAGAATAAATACCCGGCTTTTTATTTTGCTGCTGACTATTATCAGCATAAGAAATATTAAATCCTATAAATATAGTTGATAAAAGAGCGGTAAATAAACTTAATAATATTTTTTTATAATTCATCAAAGCACCTCAATTTGTAACCAAAGTCATTATACCACTTCTGCCCCCCCCCCAGTGCAAATTTACGGTTTTATGTTTTTAGCGATAATAATTTCATTTATTCTCATTCAAAATCAGGTTGGGTTAGCGAAGCGTAACTCAACATTTAACTTAAACTTCCTTTAATTAGAATATTTTATATTGTAAATCAATTTTAGATGAATTATCTCAGCGTAAACCGATATAAGACCTAATCAAAATATAATTTAATAATATTTTTAATATTTTCATCTTCAATGGCATCAATACCTGCTGTTTTATATGTATTAAGAATTTCGTCAGCTTTTTTAAATCCTTCTTTCAATTCATCAGTGCCTGCTGTTAGCCATAAATTTTTTCTGTAAGAATTTATTTTAACTTTTTCATGTTGTGTTAATTCTTCATCATTATTATCTTTTTCAAGCAGTCTGCATAAATAACCGTCTTGTGAGGCAATTTCTGATGCGATTTGTTTTGTTTGAGGGCAGAAATGCCATACAAGTTTCATCCTGAGTGAAAGATATCTTTCTTTTAAATCTTTATTATTTATTCTTTCTAATTCTTTTTCTTGTCTTTCTTGTTGAGCTTGTTCCTTTTTTAATTGCTGCTCTAATTCTTTTTCAAATAGAAATTGGCGGTTTTTTTCAACATTTAAATCAATATATATATGATCTAAATCCATACACAATATAACTTCTTTAATTATGTCGACATTTCCGTCTTTGATATTTTCCATCAGATTTTTTTGCGTGATACCTGCTGCTTTTGCAAATTCACAAAGAGAAAGAGTTGTTTTATTTTTATCCCTTAATGCTATTAATTTTTGTATATTATCAGGATCACTTAAGTCTATATATGCTTGAGTAGCCGGTCCGTCTTTTGTTTCAACTTGTTTGGTATAACCTTGTAATTTTCCTGATTTTACCAGTTGTACAAGCCCCTTTGCAGGGAAAAATCCCAATTTCTTTAATAGTGTTGCAGAAATATATCTTTCTTTAGGCGGATTATTGCCTGAATAATAATATTTATCCAATGGAATGTGTCTTGTTCTGTTATATCTTGTTTGTTGTTCTTCCAGTGCTTTTTTGCTTGTATCATTTATTTCAAAAAACATTAGGACTTTGTTAGAATTAGGATTATTGCTTTTTGATATAAAGTTAACAATCGGCAGATTGGTATTAACAATATAACTGTCCGAAATATTATATTCTTTTTTTATTTGTTGAAAGGTTTTTAATCTGCCTTTTTTTTCTTTTAACATTTGAGCTGTTTGCATTGAGGTTTCATCGGTTAAATCTACTAAACTACTGTCAACCGTATATGGTAACAATTTTATTAATCCCATATCTGCCAACTGGCATAAATGTGTATTTGCAAAATATTCATCAACTATATCTTTAGAATTAATACATGCCCCTGAATCAATTAATTCTTTACAGGTTTCCGTCCTATTTTGGAAAGGTTTGTAATAAGGAGCAATTTTAGGATTTGTCAGCAGATATTTTCTGTACGTTAAAAGTGCTTCTTTTTGTTCCCTAATTAAACTGTTAACAGATTCAATTGATCTTGTTTTAGATTTAATATCAACTTCACAAGCTTTTATTAAATCATTAACGGAATTAATATTTTTTGTTTTCAAAAGAGTTTTACTTACATTATTAATCAATGCATTAACATTTAATGTTTTTTTATCATTATCAACAAAATACGGAGTTAGAATTTCACTGCAATTTTTCTTAAATGCATCTGTTGCTAATTTATTTTTACGTGCAAAATCTGCCTCAATTTTAGTTCTCGTTTTATTAACTAAATCGGTAAGAAATTTTCTGGATGTACCTTTTAAGTCTTGTGAGTCTTGTGAATTTTGATAATCAGGATTATATTTTTTCAGTACACTAATAATATTTTCTTGCCATTTAGGATTCATAAAAGCTTTATATGTTATTACATCATGTAATTCTTGTATTTTGGCTTGGTATTCTTCTTCAAAAGCTTTCCTATTTTCAATTAAATTTATTAATTGATTATAAAAGGGTTTATCAGGGTTAATGATCTCTTTATAAAAATCTATTTCTTTTTCATTAATTAAGATTCCATCTTTATAAGAAGGTATGCTTTCCTCATATTGTTTTATTTGTTCTTCTGTTTTTACTTTTTGTTCTTGATATTGAGCTTCAGCCTCAGGGGTTAGAGGTTGTAATTTAAGGCTGTCAGGTTTGTCCCCACCTCTAAAATGTATCGGATTAGTGCTATATTTATTCGTTTTATTTACAGGTTTGGGAATTTGAAAGGATGTAGAAAAATTGATATTCATAATATTACTCCGTTTAAAATAAAACGAAAAATATATAAATTTGATGAAATTATTTAAAATTGTAAAATATCTTAATGATGTATAATAAAATAACAGCAAACAGGTTGGTTTACGCTCCGCTAACCAAACCTACTTGATAGGAGCGTTCAGTTCATTAGTAGTGCGGTTTTTTATCTTAACGGGATATTCTTTCATCAGTTCTTTTGCAAATTCTCTTATATGTTCTGATTTTTCGGACATAGATATTCGTAGTAAAAATACAGGTATATCTTTAATATAGATATTATTATAATATTTCCCTGCGAGTTTTTTGTATTTAATATAATCTTTTATTAAAATTTCTTTTTCACTGTCAGAATGATTTATATCAGGATTATCATAATAATCAACAATATAAATACATGAATATTCAGCATATATTCCTTTCTGCA
>CANRHJ010000202.1 GCA_947630355.1 Candidatus Gastranaerophilales bacterium
CCTTTAATACCTTTTTGGTGGCATTGGTCGATTGTATCAAGAACAAATTTAGCGTTAACAACGATAAGCGCCAAATCAACTTCTCCCGGAACTTCGCCTATGGAAGTATAAGCTTGAAATCCTTCGATTATACCGCCTTTGGGGTTAACGGGGTATATTTTTCCGTTAAATTTATAATCTCTTAGTCTTTGCATAATCTCGGAACCTATTGTTTTCGGTTTTGTTGAAGCTCCGATAACTGCAATAGACTTTGGTTTCATAATTTTGTCTAAAGTGTTCATTTATTTCGTCCTTTCCTTTATTAGTAACCGTTTTCAATCCATTCACGCACTCTGAATTTAGCGCCTAAATCCTTTGCGATTTTTTCGCAACTCTTTAAATTCAGATGTCTGCCCTTATAGCCTTCCACAACCGTTGCAGTAACGTCAACATCAGTTTCGGCACAGGCTTTTATAAAATTTTTAACCTCCTCGTAAGCGTTTTCAAAATTCGGCTTGGATAATTCATTATATTCCTGCTCATTTTCACCGTTTAAGCTTACGGAAAATTCATCAATCAAGCCCTTAAGCTCGGGCAATACATTTCTTTTATATACAAAATTAGCGTGCCCGTTAGTGTTCACGCGTAATTTTGTGTTTGGATACTTTTCTTTTATATATTTTGCTACTTGTTTTAAAACATCAAGTTTTAACATAGGTTCACCGTACCCGCAAAATATAATTTCACTTGAAAGCTTATCTTTCATAGCTTCCAATTGTTTAATGACGTCATTCGCGCTGACATTTTCGGAGTTTAAAAACAGATTAGCGCCTACAACATCTTCTTTAATGGAACGAATACAAAATATACAGTCATTTGTACAGCTGTTTGTCAAGTTAATATATACTTTTCCGTCTAACAAATAAACTAAATTATAATCTGTCATGTTCTGTTACCTACAGTAAGATTTTGCCACAAATAATATCTGATAACAAGTAATTTTTTTTAATAATTTAGCCTAAACTTTTGTTTTATGGTATAAATAAACAATGATTGAAATTTTAATTTTATATATTATTCATAAACGTGAAAAGACTATTTATTCAATAAGAAAAGAAATTATTGAAATATTCGGAACATTTACAAAACCGAGTATAGGAACAATTTACCCTGCCCTGCAGCGATTACTTAAAGAAAAAGCCGTTCAGGCAAATGATATCCTGTCAGAAGGCGGGAAAAAATCTTCTTACTATTCCGTTACAAAACACGGATTAGACTATTTCAAAGAGCTCTTCTTCAACTCAGGGAGCGATAATCCTTCTTTATTTTACACCCAATTGCAAGCAAGACTCGGCACAATGGGATTATTATCCGTTGAAGACAGAAAACTGTTTATTTCCGAATTTACTAAAAAAACGGAAATTTACCAATTTGAACTTGAAAGTAAACTCAATGACGAATTTATTGAACTTGACTATTACCAAAAACAGCTTTTAAACAGAACACTTAAGGAAATTAAAAACCTTAAAGATTATTTGAAAGGATTAAAGGTAGATTAAGATGCCGGCTGTTATTTCCTCTATAGGGAAAAACTCAATAGCGGAAGAACTTCAAATAAAAGCAGGTTCGGAACTTTTAACGGTAAACGGAGTTAAATTGCGTGATTATATTGAATATCAATATATGATAATGTCTGAAACTCTCGAATTTGAAATAAAAACTCCAAATGGTGAGATTGAATGCTACGAAATAGAAAAAGATTTTGATGAGGATTTAGGATTTATATTTGAATCAGCAATATTTGATAAAATTAAACCCTGCGCAAATAATTGTATATTCTGCTTTGTAGACCAACAGCCGGAAGGATTAAGACCTTCTCTGTATATAAAAGATGATGACTACAGGCTGTCTTATCTGCAAGGAACGTATGTAACACTGACTAATTTAACAAAAAAAGATAAAGAACGTATCGCATCCCATCACTTAGGCCCTCTTTATGTTTCAGTTCACACAACAAACCCTGATTTGAGAGCAAAAATGCTTAGGAACAAAAATGCCTCAAATCTTATGAAAGAACTCGATTTTTTAAAAGAAAACGAAATACCAATAAACACTCAGATAGTTTTATGCCCCTCATACAACGACGGCGCTGAACTTAATAGAACCCTAAACGATTTATGGAAATATAAATCTATTTTAAACTCAATAGCAATAGTGCCGGTAGGGATAACTAAATTCAGAAAAGAAAAACTTAAACAGGTTACAAAAAAAATTGCACTCGAAACTATTGAAATAGTTGAACAATTTAATAAAAAAATAAAAAAGAATATTGCAAGTGTATCGGATGAATTTTTCTTGATTGCAGAACTTGAAATTCCCGACAAAAAATATTACAACGGATTTAACCAGCTCGAAGACGGCGTAGGCTCTTTAAGATGCCTACTTGATGACTTTAATAAACGCTTAAAAAAAACACCTAAAAGCGTAAAAGAAAAGAAAGAGTATACAATTGCCTGTTCTGTCAGCGCATCGGGTGCATTTTATAAATTTGCCGAAGAACTAAACAAAATAAAAAACGTTCACCTTGATGTACACCCTATAAAAAGTGAGTTTTGGGGCAAAGATGTTAATGTTGCGGGCTTAATTACCGCAAATGACCTGATTAATCAGTTAAAAGGCAATTGTTGTAAAGACGTAATAATCCCTTCGATAATGATAAGGCCATACACACAAGAGTTTTTAGATGGTTTAACCGTAAAAGATGTTGAGAAAAACCTAAATGTAAAACTACATATACAACAAGATATTTACTCCACAAAAGAACTTTTTGAATTGTTGTTTAAATAAAATATCTACGATTGATTTACAATGCAAAATATTTTAATTTTAGGAAGCTATTACGGAGAATAATTGAAAATCGAATTGAAGAAACATCAAGGCGAGCGCTGTTTGAGCGAAGCGAGTT
>CANRHJ010000203.1 GCA_947630355.1 Candidatus Gastranaerophilales bacterium
ACAAATAACGTAAAATACTTTTTCATCATATTCCCCTTCTTAATTTCATCCGATTTTTGCATATTACTAATAAACTCACGCTCGTTTTAAGTTTTCTTTTGCTCGTTTTAGGTTTTGAAAACCCGCAGAATTTATTCGGACAATTTATATTATATTACATAATTTTTATTTTGTCCGAGAAAATTTCGCAATAAGGTACGTGAGCGAAATTTTGAGCGCCAATTTACATTATGTTTTGTTTAGTTTAAAATTAAAACAGAGTTTGCTGTCTGAAATTTTGTAATTATTCGGTTGAGAAAGGGAAAATCATGTTAATAAATAAAATTACTCCAGATATGCCTGTAAAGTATAGAAATGGGATTAGTTTCGGGAAAATAAAATGGCAGAATAAAGAAAAAACTATGAATGATTTAACGGAGTTATCGTTAATAAGCAGCAGTAATAAAACCTCCTTAAAACTGCGAAATGTTTTTGATGCTTTGGAATATTTTCAGGACAGATATGAAGTATTCGGCGTAGGGACTGATTTTGACGGAGATATTTTGACTTTAAGCATAACACCGGAGTCAAAACAGGAGCAAAAACCATTTGTTTATAAACATAATATATGGAAAGATAAGACCTTCAGGCTGAGTATACAAAAACTTTTTAATGAAACATACAGACCCGAAGGCTCCAAAAGAGAAATAACTTCAAAATACATTGAAAATGAAATGAATAAAATAAGCACCGATTGTGCTGACAATAAATAAATCAGATTGTCGGGATAATAAGATATTATTGAACATTTGATGTAATTTTATAGCCGCGTGCGGTTAATGCTTTTTGAATTTGTTCAAAATGCTGCTGGTTTTTTGTTTCCATTGAAATTTTGAGGAAACAATCGTTAATATCGGTATTTTCTCCGCCTTGATTATGTCTTACTCTGATGACATTAGCGCCCAAATCGGCAATAATAGCCGAAACTTCTTTTAACTGTCCGGGTTTATCAAGAAGTTCAATGGTAAGATGAGATAATCTTCCCGATTTAAGAAGTCCTCTGTTAATAACTCTTGAAAGTATGTTTACGTCAATATTACCGCCGGAGATAAGGCAGACCGTTTTTTTATTTTCGACGGGAAGTTTGTTAAACATGGCTGCTGCGACACTAAGAGCTCCGGCACCTTCCGCCACAAGTTTTTGACGTTCCATAAGTGTCAGTATGGCAGATGCTATTTCATCATCAGAAACGGTAACTATATCATCAACGTACTTAGTACACAAATCAAAAGTAAGCACACCAGGTTTTTTAACGGCAGTACCGTCAGCGAAAGTGTGAACTACAGGCAGTTCCAATATTTTCTTGTTTAAAAATGATTGATACATACTGCCTGCGCCTTGCGATTGAACTCCGTAAATTTTACAATCGGGTTTCAGCTGTTTTATAGCGAACGCAACACCTGCAATAAGCCCCCCTCCGCCAATTGGTACGATAACGGCATCAACGTCAGGTAATTGTTCAAGTATTTCAAGTCCTATAGTACCCTGCCCCGCTATAACATCTTCATCATCAAAAGGATGGACAAATGTTGCATTTGTTTGTTTTTGATATTCAACAGCGGCATTATATGCATCATCATATACGCCGTCAATAAGTTTTATTTCCGCGCCCAGTTTACGGGTTGACTCTACTTTTGAAATGGGAGCGGTTGCAGGAATAAAAATAGTGGCTTTAATATTATTTTTTTGAGATGCCAGAGCTACACCCTGTGCATGATTACCTGCAGAACAGGCTATAACTCCTTTCTTCTTTTCTTCTTCCGAAAGATTTGCAATTTTATATGCAGCTCCTCTAACTTTGAAGGAGCCTGTTTTTTGAAGATTTTCGACTTTTAAAAATATTTCGGTATTTTCAATTAAGTTTTGCGCATGTATTAAATCCGTTTTTCTTACGGTATTTTTGAGTGTTTTTGCGGCATCTTTTATTTTTTCAATTGTTAACATACTTATTCCTTTTTTTAATATTATAACAACAAATATAATTTTTGTTATGATGTTGCAATTACGGATAATTTATATTAAGATTGAAAATGTTTTAAAAGTCTGGAATATAGTTACAATCCCCGTTTTAACGGGGGGGGGTAAGAATGAATAATAAATTTAAATGTTCCGCGCTGATTGCACTGCTTATCAGTTCGGGAAGTGTAGGTTTAACATCTGATGTCCCTGTTAAGTTAAACGATTCAATTGAAAATTATAAAGCAGTAAGCAGCGCAAGACCTGACGTGCGGAAAATTTCAGTTAGTTCAGTACTAAATCGTGATATAAAGCCGATTTCGGATGCAAATACAAATCAAATAGCAGTAGCTGCGCTTAATGAGGTAATAGAAATAACTCCCGGACAAATTTATACAAATTCAGAAACCGTTACTCAAGATTCAATAACAAATAACGGCGGTAGAGGAATGAATTATGGTGATTTAACGGTTAGGGGCCAACTGAATAATAATTCAGGCGAGTTCTATAACAGTGGAAGATTAAGAAGCAACGTACTTTCTAATTCAGATAAGTTCACCAACAGTAATTATTTAGACACAGGGGTACTCATTAATTCAAATATTTTCCAAAATCAAGGAAGTATACAAGCAGGGTCACTTTCTAATTCAGCTCAATTTAATAACAATTCAATGATAACAGTATCAGGAAATTTATCAAATGGCACGGATGGTACTATTAATAATAGAAATGGTAATATTACTACAAATTCTTTTACAAACGGAGGTACACTTAACAACAATGCAGGATTTACAAGTAACGGAACTGTTATGAACAACAGCACAA
>CANRHJ010000204.1 GCA_947630355.1 Candidatus Gastranaerophilales bacterium
ATCAAGCCAATCACCGTTATTATACTGGTCACGATTTACATTACCGGAAGAAGTATATGAGTCCTGACCGCTATTTGAATTATTCACCGGAGGATTTGACGGAGTCTGATCTTGAGGAGGCTGTGTCGGAGTCGGTGCCGAACCTGCCGGATTTTGTTGATCTATATTCGTTCTTGAAAAATCATCATTAACTATCATAAAACTACCCCAATTTCCATTACAATATCTTATACATCGGCATTTTGTTTTCTTATCTTTAGTGTTTTTTTTAAAATTTTTACATAACTTAACTAAATTTAACTTTAAATTTTTATGGATGTTAAAAAGACTTCCATAATTCGGAAGTCTTTTTATTTATCATTTTAAGGATGCCATATAAGTATTGTAATCATTTATTATATTAAGAGCTGCTCTGTATTGACCTGCTGATAACCTATAGCTATTTCTTTGATAAAAATTTTTGATACCATTCACAATTCCATTATTACCGGTCTTTTCCGCGAGTTTCAACAAATCTTGATAATTAGTCTCATCCATATATTTATTAATTCCTATCCAAGGTGCAGACTTCGGATTATCACTATATGTTAAAGAACCTCTTTGATATTTTCCTGAAATTGTTTTTATTGCTTCATACAATTCATCAGAAGGTTTTTCTTTAAAATAAACAGTAATCGGGTCTTCTCGTAAATCCCACGTTGATGCATCTGCCGGAGTTTTAAATCCAAATATTTGTTTATTAATTTCGATTTTATTTCCGTAGATATCTGTATACCAACCCTCTGCCAAGAGTATATCTAATTCTTTTATTACATTAGGATCTCCTACAACATTTAATGATGCTGTATATTGTGCGCCCGCATCACTACCATGTCTAATCCAATTATCGATATTAACAATTGGGACATCATCAGAATATGGACTACAATACCAGCTTCCATTGTATGTCCCAATTTTTTCCAAATCGGGAATATTTTCTTCATTCAGTTTACGTGAACCCCAATCTGTTACATATTCACCCCGTTGTCTTAAAGCAAGATATTCTTCGTTAATAATATTATAATAATCTGTTGATCCATTTTTAAAATATTCCAGCTTTTGATTTTCCAAATCAACTTTTGCAGATTTATTAACTGGTGTTGGTTCTGTTTGTGACTTATAAGTTTCAACATCCAGATTCGTTTTAGGGTCAACTAACCATCTTAATTCAGTTTTATCAAAGGTATACCATTTACCATCTTCAAATTTACTTTTTCCCATTTCATGTCCTGCATCAATTGCATCAGTTGCAGAATGAATGTCACTATCAATTTCATTATTATTTTTCATTTTTGCTGCTTTTTCATTGTACGATTTAACTTTTGCACCTGCAATACCTGTTATAATTCCGAGCAATTGGCTAAAACCTTCGCCTGTTATATCTATATCACCCGTAATCACAAAGTCGGATAATAAACTTAGAGCCGTATCCGTGCCGACTTCTGCCGCCCAACCTGCTATCGCTTGCACACTCTTACTTGCACCTTTTGATGAAAGAGTTGCCGCAGCGGCTGCATGCATGCCTTCAGCAGCTATGTTTATAGCTTGACCTGATAAAAATAATGCCGCATCAGTTAATGTCTCTTTGAAAATTTCTCTTGCTTTTTCTCCGGTTAATCCGTTTTCTGAAGTTGCTGAATCAATAAAATCTAATCCTTCATCTAAGAACATTCCGGCTGTAGCTACCCAAGTGCCTGCTTTCATTACGGCACCACCTGCCGGCGGGGCAAATAATGATAATAATGCTCCTCCAATTGTTATTCCGATACCGCCTATTGTTACGGCTGTACCTACTTGATCTTCTATATTTGATTGTTCTATACAATATTTATCTACTAATTTTTGTAATGAATTACCGCTGCCGATTGCAAGTATTTGACTTGCCGAAGCCTTTGACTGCAGTGTTTTTACGCTGTAACCCATTGTTTTTTCAAAATTTGCTTC
Organism: Candidatus Gastranaerophilales bacterium; assembly: GCA_947630355.1. Lineage (GTDB taxonomy): Bacteria > Cyanobacteriota > Vampirovibrionia > Gastranaerophilales > Gastranaerophilaceae > Avigastranaerophilus. Next base: position 1,984 of record CANRHJ010000204.1, read on the forward strand.
GTATGCTTTTATTATATTTCCCTGTATTCCTGAATCACCAAACGGATTTCCATATTGATTTAATTCAAAAATTCTGCCGTCATATTCAATTTGGTTATTGTCATTTATTCTTACAGGATTAACTGGTTCATTAGGAAAACATTTAAATAATTCATTTAATTCTTCGCGTGCTTTTTCTTCACTTCCGTATTTTTCAACCATTATGTCAAATACAGGTTCTATAGTATCATAATGTGCTGTGGATTCGGGAGGATTCTTTGCAGAAGCCAGTTGTCCAAGAAAATTCGCCAGATTTTGTTCACCTAATGAGAGAAATGAAAACATTTGCTGATATTCCAAAAAATCTGAAATATTTTCCTGATTATATTCAACACCTGTCCATTTCTTAAATACTTCTTCAAATTTAGAACTGTCCGGACTGTTTAATGCAGACTCCAATTCAGAAATCATCTTTTCCTGTTCATTTATTGCAGTACTTATTTCTTCTTTTGTTGCCCCAAAATCAAGTAATTCCTTTATAAAATTATATGAATCACCGACAATTCCGTCTTCATTCTCCTGGTTCTCAAATTGATTTTTCATATTTTCTAACTGATTTTCAAATAAATCAAGTGTCAGTGCATAATATTGTTCATCTGCGGTTAATGTATTATCTGAATATTTTGAGGTAATTCCCTCTGTTGCTTGTAATGCTTCCTGCGCTGATATTTCATTAAAATATTCTACTTCCGCAAGCATATTTTCCGTATTTACTATAGTATCATCACTATCAAGCTTATTAATTTTTGAGGTTTGGTCAGCCGAAATAAAATCATTCCCTTTTCCGCTTGTT
>CANRHJ010000205.1 GCA_947630355.1 Candidatus Gastranaerophilales bacterium
AGCGTAATCACTGATGCTAACTCAATAAATCTTACGGAATACAGACAGCCGATAATTTCAAGAGTTAACTAAAATATTATTTAACACTTTCGCTTAAATGATTACTTTCAGAATTATTTTCAGATAAATGCTGAAGTTTTAATTTTTCATTTTTTCTGTTGCTCTGGTAGCCATACATAAAGTAAATGCCGATACCTATAATAAGCCAAAGAGGGAAAAGCATAGCAGAAGTTTTAACTTCTCTCAATGCAACAAACATAAGTCCGGAGCAAAAGATAATTCCGATAATAGGGAACCAAGGACAAAACGGAACTTTAAAAGGTCTTGGTCTATCCGGTTCTGTTTTTCTCAAAAGCAATATACCGATACAAACTATTACGAAAGAAGTAAACGTACCGAAAATAGCAAGTTCTGCGGCTACCTGCATATTTATAAATAAAGAACCTATTAAAATTAAAACGGTTGACAGAACAGTAATTACCCAAGGGGTAAGGAATTTAGGGTGAACTTTCTTCATAACGGGAGGTAAAAACCCGTCACGTGCCATAGCATATAAAATTCTTGTTGTACCAAATTGAAGTACGAGTAAAACAGATGTCAAACCTGCTAAAGCTCCGATTGCGATGGCACCTGCGAACCAGTCCTGACCTACAAAAGCCATAGCGTGGGCAATAGGTGCTTTAAGGTCAATTGAATTCATAGGCATCATGCCCGTAAGAACAATAGTAACCAAAGCATAAATAACCGAGCAAATAATTAAAGAACCTATTAAACCGATTGGCAGATTTTTTTGAGGGTTTTTTGTTTCTTCTGCAGCGGTTGAGATGGCATCAAAACCGATATATGCATAGAAGATAGCGAAAGCGCCCATCAAGATACCTTTGATGCCTGAAGGTGCAAACGGTACCCAATTTTCAGGTTTAACATAAAATGCACCGACTATTATAAATAAAGAAATAACGGCCACTTTAACAAAAACCATTATTTTTGCGAAATTAGCGGATTCTTGAATACCTTTAAGAAGGATTAAAGCAATAACCGTAATAATAAACATAGCCGGGAGGTTAACACAAACGGGAATGCCTAAGAAATGCGGTACAACGGCATCAGGATTTGAAGCCAAAGCCGTTTGATAATCATTAACTAGCCAAACAGGCGGATTTTTCAGGCATTCGGGCAAGAAAGGAAAACCTTCAAATAATTTTATCAAATATCCCGTCCAACTTGATGCAACTGCGATTGTACCTATTGCATATTCAAGCATTAATACCCAGCCCATCATCCAAGCTGCAAACTCACCCATTGTCGCATACGTATATATATATGCGCTTCCGGAAACAGGAATCATAGATGCAAATTCCGCATAGCATAGCGCAGGGAAAATACATGCAATAGCGACCAATATAATAGAAATTACCAAAGCAGGACCTGCGCCGACTCTTTCAGTCGTGCCTATAACTGCTGAACCTATCATTACAAATATTCCGGCACCTATTATCGCGCTAATACCAAGTATTATTAAGTCAAACGCATTAAGTGTTTTCTTTAATCCGCAAGCCGCAGATTGTTCCAAAAATTCATCCGGATTTTTTTTCTTTAATAAGTTTAATACAAATTTTTCTAATACACCAGGTGTTTGCATTTATTCATTCCTTTTTAACTATACCTTAGCTGATTGTTTTTTTAGCAAAGGGAATCCGAGTTCCTTTCGCTGTTCAACATATAATTGAGCGACCATAGCCGCCATTTTCCTGACTCTGTTTATATAATTTATTCTTTCATCACGGCTTATAACACCTCTTGCATCAAGCAAGTTAAAGGTGTGTGAGCATTTTAGGACATAATCATAAGCGGGAAGTACTATTTTTGCTTCAATGCATGATTCAACTTCCGATTGGAACAAATCAAACATTTTAAATAATCTCTCGGGATTTGAATATTCAAAGTTATATTTAGACTGTTCAATCTCGTTTTGCAAGTATATCTCGCCGTATTTCAATTCTTTATTCCACAAAACATCATAAACGGAATCAACATTTTGAAGGTACATAGCGATACGCTCTAACCCGTAGGTTATTTCAAGTGCAACAGGTTTAATTTCAAGCCCGCCGACCTGTTGGAAATATGTAAATTGAGTAATTTCCATGCCGTCAAGCCAAACTTCCCAGCCGACTCCTGCCGCTCCAAGTGTCGGTGATTCCCAATTGTCTTCGACAAACCTTACATCGTGCTTTGTTAAATCTATTCCCATAGCCTCTAAACTTTTTAAATAAAGTTACTGTGAATTTTCAGGCGAGGGTTTTAATATAACCTGATATTGAAAATAATGTCCTAATCTGTTAGGGTTTTCGCCGTATCTTGCATCTGTCGGTCTGCGGCATGGTTCAACCATTGCTGTATTCCATGGTTCAGGCCCCAACGCGCGCAAAAATGTTGCAGGGTTCATTGTACTTGCACCCTTTTCTATATCATAAGGCTGCTGTATTATGCACCCGTATTCACTCCAAAACTTTGACAAATTCAATATTAATTCTTGAAAAGTTAAACCCACTATTAAACGTCCTCTTTTTCATCAGCTTTTATATTGTATTTCAAACATGATTTTTTTGGAAATAAATTTATTGTATTTTATACACTTCTTAAAATTATTTTTATACTAATATTATTGTTTTATTCTTATTTTTTTCTAATTATTTAAAAAAATTTCCCCGTTTTAAAGGATTTTTTAATTTAATATTAAAAAAAACAGAAATTTATTTTCAAAATTTCTGTTTTTTCTTAACGTTAAGTTTTATTAA
>CANRHJ010000206.1 GCA_947630355.1 Candidatus Gastranaerophilales bacterium
TGTCTGCGGCACTATAGGGTTATCTGCTTAATTGCATTACGTATCTTATAATATTATATTTTAAATTAACTGTTTTTACCAAACTGATAATCCATATAATAATATAATTCCGGGTATGCATCAATATAACTCAAGCCGGCAAATTGATTCATATATGATTTCCCGGCATCGGAAAAACTATTTGCCCAAGGTCCGTCATGATAATACCCCGCCATCACTTTGCCGTTTATTGTATCATTCTTTTCGGCTATATATCTTAAATACAATATACAAGCATCTATGTTATCATAGGGATTATTAATATCCAAATTCTTATTATATGTACGATTTACAAAATCAACTGCCGATTCTTTTAATTGACAAGGACCTAATGCAGTTCCCTTATAACTGCGCAATAGCTGGTTTGGATTATTCGGATCATATACTCTTCCGTCTGATTCCATCTGTATGATTTTCATTACATCCAAAGCATTTACTTTATTATTCCCGAGTTCTTGCACTCGTTTCTGTATCAAATCAAAACCGTTTACCCCAAGTTCTGATGAAAGATTGCTAATTGCATCCTTTATTGTTTTATAATTTTTCTGCAGTTGAGGATCACGTTCCAATATATATTCGGAATATCTCGCATTGTCTTCAGCTTGCACATATTTCATAATTTTATATTCCTCATCGTCAGAGGAAATATCTTGCAATCCTTCCGTATATTTCAAATCTTCCTCGTCAGGATAATTTGCCGGACAATCTTTATATTTTTCCGTTATGTCTCCTGCTTTTGCAGGTTCCGCTGCAACCGAGTTTTGTGCCATTTCCAGCACTTCCGATTTTGACAGTGATGAAGGGTAAAAGGAATTTTCATTGTTTTGTCCTGATGTCCTTTGAAATTCATCAGTATTTTGATTGTAATATAGTTTTATTTGTTCCTGTTGACTGTTTTTATTTAAATTATTACTTTCTTTGCCGTTTAATAATTGACTGTTTTGACCTTGATTATATGTAATCATATCAAGTTTACTGTTAAGGGGATTTATTGACATAAATTCTAAACCTTTCTTCCAATACTTTATTTAAAACTTTTATTTTTTCAGAATTGCTCTATTATAGGCATCTTTTAAAATATTTTTACAATATTGCCGATTGAAAAACATTTTTCTGCCATAACTCAACTTATTTGGCAATCTTCTTTTATAGTTCCCGAAATACATTATTATTAAACACTTTTCCTTAAAATTTATATTTCTGTATTTTACACCTTCTCATAATTCTGAAAGCTCCTCATTGAAAAGGTTATTAAATTTATTGCTTATATACAATATTTAAAATATATCCTCTATATAGAGTAGTAAATAAATTCATATATATGCTATAAACAGTTATGTTATGTAATGTAAAGATTTAAGGATACACGGGCTATGGAAAACATTAAAAATGAAATTAAAAAATTTATTCTGGTAAAATATGCGGAAAACAACTTAAATAAATGTAATACCAAATTGGCAAAATCATTATCCTGGATACAGCGTAAAAGCCTTATTAATACAATTACAATGCATTGTAAGGTTATTTTAAATGCTCTTATAAATCAAAACGGCAATATCTCGCTGAGAAAAAACACTTTTTTAATTGATTCAATTATTAAATATACTCTCGGCAGAAGCGAAAATATCATAAAATCAAACAGAAAAGCTAAAGATATCAAATCTTTTATGCAGCTTAACTCTTACATCGTCTATGATGAAATAGTTAAAGGGTACACTTTCGGTAAAAATAAGAAAACCATCGGTTTTAATATAGATAAAAAATTGTCGGAACTTCAGGAAAAAATAGATTCGAAAACTAATATTGAAGACTTACTGAAAGAAACAATTAATGCATAAATTTTAACTTCGGCTCTGCAAAGTCACTAAAAGCCAAGTAAAGATAAATCTGATGCCGGAAATTTAAATCGTTTCCGGCATTTTGGTATGATATTTTTTATTAAAACTTTTTAAAGTATAATTATAAGCGGAGGTTAAAATTTATGCGAGTTCTTGTCGGAATGTCCGGCGGTGTTGATTCTTCGGTAGCCGCATTATTACTTAAAGAGCAAGGATATGATGTCATCGGCGCAACTATGCTTACTTGGGGAAATAGTGATTTTTTTAACAAATTGAAACTTAAATACAATTCAAAAGAACAAAAAAACAATATTCATGGTGCTTGTTTATGCCCTAAAGAAGATGATGATACGGCTCAAGCCAAAGCAATTGCCGATAAAATAGGTATTGAATTTCATATTATCGACTGCGCAAAAGAATATGAAGAAATCGTTATTAATTATTTTAAAAAAGAATATATGGAAGGCAGAACGCCAAATCCTTGCATTATGTGTAATCAAAATATAAAGTTTAAGATTTTCCCCCAACTTGCAAAAAAAGCAGGTATAGAATTTGATAAATTTGCAACGGGTCATTATGCGCGTATAGAATTTGAAAACGGAAGATATGTTCTTAAAAGAGGGGTTAATTCAAAAAAAGACCAATCATATTTTTTATACGGATTAACTCAAGAGCAATTATCAAAATCATTAACACCTTTGGGAAATTATACAAAAGAACAAATCAGAGAAATAGCAAGAAAACACGGATTTGAAGTTGCCGATAAACCTGACAGCCAGGACTTCTACAGCGGTGATTATAATGACATTATTGATGCAACCCCGAAAAAAGGTAATATTGTAGACATTAACGGCAAAATCTTAGGTACTCATAACGGTTTTTGGAATTATACAATCGGTCAAAGAAAAGGAATAGG
>CANRHJ010000207.1 GCA_947630355.1 Candidatus Gastranaerophilales bacterium
CTGATGATTATGAAAAATTGAATTTTAATACTGCAATTTCACAAATGATGATATTTGTAAATGCGGTATATAAAGAAAAATCATGGAATATCCCCAAATAAGAAGACTTATAGAAATAATAGAGATATTAAGAAGTGAGAACGGATGCAGCTGGGACAGGGAACAAACACATTCGACTCTCAGACGTAATATGCTGGAGGAAGCCTATGAGGCCGTTGATGCCATTGATGATAATGATATTAATCATTTAAAGGAGGAGTTGGGTGATGTTTTGCTGCAGGTGGTTTTACATTCACAGATAGCAAAAGAATTGAACGAATTTGATATAGAAGATGTAGCAAAAGGATTATGTGACAAATTAATACATCGGCATCCGCATGTATTCGGCGAAGTTAAGGTCAAATCAACAGAAGAAATTTTAGATAATTGGGAAAAATTAAAAAAAGAAGAAAAACCGCACAGAACATCAATTATGGATGGGATATCCAAATCGCAATCCGCATTGATGAGTGCTCAAAAAATAAGTAAAAAAGCTGTTAAAACAGGTTTTGAATGGTCGGATGAAAACTCTTTGTATGATTGTGTCTTTTCGGAAATAACGGAATTTAAAAATGCAAATACTCCTGAAGAAAAAGAAGAAGAATTGGGAGATATACTTTTTGCGATTGTTAATCTTGCAAGATGGAATAAAATAGATGCCGAGCAAGCTTTATTAAAATCCAACAAAAAATTTATAAACAGATTTCGTTTGATGGAAGCAAACGCTAAAAAGCCGCTTGAAGAATTATCCTTAGAAGAATGGGATAATCTTTGGAAGTATGCAAAAGAAAAGGCTAAAACAAATATATAATTTATTGTCTAATCATATTATTATCGGTTTAACTCTTTAGGACATAAGATTTTACAGATGTTTAAAGCAAGTCTGTATCGGAAGCTTTAAGCGGAACTCCCATAATTTTTTCCAAATTAGCTGCTGAAACATGATAGTTTAGAAGTGTATTATAATAGTCCAATTGAGAATTTCGATATGTAGTTTCGGCATCTTTAAGCTCAATAGCATCACCTAAGCCTACTTTATATCTTCCGGAAGCCTGATCGTATTGTTCCTTAGCCTGATCCATAGACAATTTTGCGACAGCAATACTTTCTTGAGCCGTAGTCAAATTCAGATATGCTTCTTTTGCCTGTAAATAAATATTTTGTTTTACATTTTCATAATCTGCCAAATCTTTTTTATAAGTAGCTTTAGCTTCATCAACTTGTTTTTTAAGCAGTAATAAATTAACTGTTTGATAATTAAGCTGTGCTCCAAATTGATAGCCGTAATCGGTATCAACGCGTTTTCCGCCTCTTGAATAGGAAGCGAAACCGGAAATATTCGGTGTGAACGCACGTCTTGATGCGCGAACCAGTAATTGGGAAGCATCTGCTTTTTTCTTAGCGGCTAAAAGCTCAGGGCTGGTATCAAATGCCGTTTGTATTGCTTCTTCTGAATTTATGTTATATATCTTGGTTTTTAAATTATCAGTTACATCGTAATCATTATATTCCGGCGTGCCCATAGCATTACTTAATTGAACATAAGCTATTTTTAATGTATTTTGAGCCTGAAGTAAATTCAATTTTGCTCTTCCCAAATTATGTTCTGCCGTAATAACGTCAATCTTTGGTTTTGTACCGATATCATAATAAGCTTTTGCCTGTTCTAAATGCAGAGTATAATCATTGACCGTGTCTTCATACACTTTTACCTGCTGCTGAGCAAACAAAAGGTTATAATAGGCCTGTTTTACCGCAAAAATGACATTGTTAATACTGTTTTGTAAGTTATATTCAGCAGATTCATAAGTTCGTTTTGCTAAATCCGCTTGTGCCTTTGTTTTCCCGAAGTCAAATAAAAGCATATTTCCTGATAAAGTAGGAGTGTAAAACATATCATACTGCTGGATTGGAAAGGCGAAATTAGACATTTGCATATCATTTCTTGAGTAACTTACCCCTGCCGAAAGTGTCGGGAAGTAATTTGCCCAAGCTTGCGCTATTTTACTTTTATAAATCTCGGCATTACCCATAGCAGATTGAATTAAGGGATGTTTCTCAAGTGCAATCTTAACGCATTCATCAACTTCCATTATCCTTGTTGTATTAACACTGCCGTGATATGCCGTATCTGTTAAAACAGTATTGGTGTCCGCATTGTCATTTTCCAAAGTTATTTCTTTATCATCAGGTTTAGAGTATGTATTTGCAGCGGTTTGCTTTTTATTTTTTTGTTTGATTTTTTTTGCTTTTTTTTCGGCTGCTTTTTGTTCTTTTAAAACGGAATCTATTGTTATAACCGGAACATCATCAATATTTTGTTTTGATTTTTTAGATATATGGAATATATTTTTAACCTTTTTATAAAAAGGCGGTTTAATGTTTGCCGTATCGGATACCTGAGGAGTTATATTAATAACTTCTTCTCTAAATGGGTTATCATCAGCGAATACCGGGCTGACTGATAATATAAGTAATAATATAAATAATCTTTTTTTCATATTTCCACTCTACTTTACAATTTTAATTAATGCTTTCCTTTTTTTTCTTACTCATTGTTTCAACCAGTGATTGAACAAGTACATAGAAAACAGGAGTTAAAATGGTACCGATGGTAGCTGCGGCAGTCATACCTCCGAATACCGTAGAACCGACTGAAATACGGCTTTGAGCACCTGCACCTGTTGCGAATACCATAGGCAGTACACCGAATACAAATGCTAAAGCTGTCATCATAATAGC
>CANRHJ010000208.1 GCA_947630355.1 Candidatus Gastranaerophilales bacterium
AAAATGAGAATAACGTAATTATCTCTGCCGATTATTCTCAAATAGAATTAAGGCTTTTGGCGCATATCTCACGCGATGATAATTTAATTGAAGCATTTTGCGAAGATGAGGATATTCATAGCGCTACAGCAAGTAAAGTTTTTGGTGTTCCTATTGAGGAAGTTACAAAAGAAATGCGTTCAAGAGCTAAGGCTGTTAATTTCGGTATCGTATACGGACAGTCAAAATATGGTTTGGCTTCAAGTCTCGGAATTTCAACTTTTGAAGCTCAGGAATTTATAGAAAGGTATTTTAACACCTATCCCGATATTAAAAAATATATGGATGAAACGGTAAAATTTGCTTATGCACATGGTTATGTAGAAACCTTGTGGGGAAGAAAACGCTATTTGAGCTCGGGGCTGCTTTCTTCCAATGCAAAAATCCAAGAAGCGGCGTGCCGCGCTGCTATTAATGCTCCTATTCAGGGAACGGCAGCTGATGTTATGAAACTTGCCATGGTCAGATTACATGATGACTTCTTGAAAAATAACATTAAATCTAAAATAATCATCCAGGTGCATGATGAACTTGTTATTGAAACAGTTAATACTGAAATTGATATCGTTAAAAAATCGGTAATAAATGCTATGGAACTTAACCAGCCGTTTTTGGTGCCGTTAAAAGTAGATGTCGCAATCGGAAAATCTTGGATGGAGAGTTAATGAGAAAATATATATTCCTTTTATTAATTTATACTTTTGTTATTCCTCATTCGGCATTAGCCGATAATATAATTCCTGTGGCAAATACAGTAAATACTGCCGTCGTTCAGGATTATTCCCAAACGTATAAGACTTCATGCGAAAATTTATTATATCTTTTGCTTTCTGCTCTTAATGAACATAATTATTCCATTGAGGAAATTCAATTTAAAACGGGAAGCGTTTTGTTTAAGGTTTATACAAAAGAGTTTATTGCTTCCGTCGCTTCTAAGGACGGTTTAAATTCTTTTATTAAAATTATTCCGGCAGATAATAATTATAATTTCTCACCTGCCTTATTACAGAAACTTTATACCTACTTAGAATCTAATACATCAAATAATTTTAAAAAAATACTATAATTGTTACATTATTTTAATATTTTCCTCATATAAGTAAATTTGTTTTTTTACATGTTTTAAATAGATATCGGTAGTAAAGTATTGGGAAAAAATGAGAATAAATAAAATAGCTTCAACATGTGAAAAACAAAAAAATGTTAAAGAAAAAGGCACGATAAGAGCTATACTCGGCGCAAGTGCTGCGAAAATTATGGTTAAAGAAATTCCCGCTTCAGTTTTTGTAAGCCGGTTTAAAAAAATAAATCAGGATTTATTACCCGAACAAAAACAATTAATGTCTCAAACGGCTGACAAAATTCTTAAACAAACAGGATTAGCGGATAAGGGCGTTAATATTGTAGATTTTTCAAAAACTTATTCTCCGTTAATACATACATTTAAAGGAAAATTGATTGAAGAAGGTAGTAATGCATTTTATATATCAAAGTTCCCTAAATTCGTTGATAAATTGATAAAAAAATATAATGTTCAAGGTATAGTACCGAATTCAATAAATTATAACAGTGAAAAATTTGCGACATCCGTATTCCACGAAATGGGGCATGCCTTTAATGCCAATAAATCTAAATTCTGGCTGACTGCACAAAAATTAAGAGCTCCGTTCATGGCACTCAGTGCCTTTATGATGTTATTCTCCGCTGCCACTAAACAGGAAAAAGCTGAAGATGGTAAAGAATTAACTAAAAAACAAAAAGTTAAAAATTCACTAAGAAAGAATTCAGGCATAATTGCAGCTCTTGCTACCCTTCCCATCCTTGCTGAAGAGACTATGGCATCAATAAGAGGCTGCAAATGGGCTAAGGCTGAATTACCCAAACAATTATTTAACAAAGTATTAAAAACCAACTGTTTTTCATTCCTGTCTTACATGCTGCTGCCTGTCAGTGCAGGACTTGGAGCATTCTGCGCTGCTAAACTAAAAGATAAATATATGCAACAGCAGAAAGAAAAAGCTGCGATGGCTTAAATTAATTTATCCCTTTGCGGAATATTAATTGCCAGATTATCAAGCGCAAGAAAACTTTCTAAAACTCCTTCCGAGTATGTCGGATGCGCAAATATTACTTCCTGTATATTTTTAGGCGATAATTTATTTGTCATCGCTATTGCTATTTGCTCTATCATCGCACTTGCTTCCTCTGATATTATATGCGCTCCTAATATTTCTTTATCATTTGCCAATATCTTTATAAATCCTTCTGTTTTACCGTCTGCAAATGATTTTCCTAATGCAGAAACAGGATAAACTGATTTTTTATAATTAATATTCTCCTTTTGAAGTTCCTGTTCGGTTCTTCCTATTTGCGCTATCTCGGGTTCGCCGTATATTACCGATGGTATAAGGTTTTTGTCATATTTAATTTCCGTTCCTCTTATTATATGCTCAATAACATCTTCAGCCTGCTTAGCCGCACCGTGAGCAAGCATGCTCTTTCCTGTTACGTCGCCCGCAAGATATATCTCAGATTTATTTATGTCTGAAGAAAATATGCTTAAATCCTTAACCGCTTTTCTCCCCGCAGCTATAAGTATTTTTTCCGCTTCAATAATTTTTCCGTCAGATAATTTAATTGTTCTATTCTGAATTTCTTCTGCTACGGTTGATGTATAAAAGTCAATTCTGCTCTTTTTAAGAAGCCTTACGGTTCTTT
>CANRHJ010000209.1 GCA_947630355.1 Candidatus Gastranaerophilales bacterium
AAGAGTATATTTGAACAGCTTCCCAAAACCAAGTCATATTCTTTTGATTTTATCAACTCTTTCAATTCTTCAATATTCGACGGGAATGCTGCTTTTTCAATTTCACCGCCTATTTTGAAGGTTGATTCTTTTGCCGATATATAATTGTTAAATATTTTTATCAATGGCTATTCCTTTTATATTCATTTTCAAGCAGACCGCCGAGTTTTGTTATATCTCCCGCACCAAGTGTTATTACTATATCATTTTCTCCGAGTTTGGGATATATCTTTTTTGAACATTCTTCCATATTTCCTCTGATATACTCTGCTTTGCTTTGATGCAGGTCATTTACGAAATGCTCGGAAGTTATTCCTTCTATTGAGTTTTCGCCTGCGGAATAAACATCTGTTACATATACCTTATCGCAGCTTTCAAATGCACTTTTAAAATCATTCCATAAGCTTTTCAACCTTGTATATCTGTGCGGCTGAAATATTGCTATTATATTTTTACCGCAGCAGCCTATTTTTGCCGCTTCCAATGTCGTTTTTATTTCTGATGGGTGATGTGCATAATCATCATATATTTCCGTTCCGCCTATTTTACATACTTTTTGAAATCTTCTGCCCATTCCGCTGAAGCTTTTAAAGTATTCAAGATATTTCTCTGCTTCAACCCCGCCTTCTTTTAATGCCGCATATACCGCCAATGCGTTATATATATTATGTTCTCCGGGTATCGTTAATTCTATTGAACTTTCATATATATTATTATGATATACCTTAAAACTGCTTCCGAAATCCTTCATTGTTATTTCTTTTGCCGTATATACGGCATTATTCAGCCCGAATGTTATATAATTATATTGACCGTATTTACTCATAAACATTTTATTATTTTTGTTATCGTTATTTATTATTACTTTCTGGGTAGGATTATTTGATAAAAATTTATTGAAAACGGTTTGAATGTCCGCAATACCGTTCTTATAATAATCTAAATGATCTTCTTCCATGTTGTTAATAATGCTTATATCAGTTTTGTATTTTTGAATTGTGCCGTCCGATTCGTCAAGTTCGGCAATAAAATAGTTTCCGTCGGCATATTCTCCGTTTGTTCCAACTTCGGGAATTATTCCGCCCACAACAAAAGATGGGTTTAATCCTGCTTTTTTTAAAATATATGATGCCAGACCGCTTGTTGTTGTTTTGCCGTGTGTACCGGAAAAACCGAAGAATATTTTATTTGAATTCTCTGCATATTCATCAGATAGCATCTTTAATATATCCGACCTGTGATATATTTTTAAGTTAAGTTCCTTTGCTCGTTTTAACTCCGGATTGTCTTCTTTTATCGCAGAGCTTGCTGTTATTATCATTTCAGGCTGAATATTTTCTTCATTATGACCTATTGTTACTTTTATACCTATGTCTTGTAATTTATTAGTATACTTGCTCTCTTGTACGTCACTTCCGCTCACAAAAGCACCGCGCTCTTTCAAGTACTTTGAAAGCGCACTCATTCCCACTCCGCCTATTGCTATAAAATGAAATTTCTTATCTCTAATTTCCATGTATTTTTTCCCGTAAATCTATCCCCTTTTTTATTTTAATATAAAATTTTAATTTTATTAACAGTTGAATTATTGTTAAAAAAATTGTACAATTAACACAATTCAGTATTAATAAGAGGTTATTATGAAATTACACATACAAACGATTTTTGTTGCTATAGGTTTAGGTATAAAACGCAATTGGCACATTTTTGTTGCAATTATTGCAGGTATTATTTTCGGTAATTATCTGTTTAAACTCGGTATTCCTAAATTAGCCGAATTGAATACTTGGAGTAATGTTTTTGAATACAGGCTGGTTCAAGTATTTAATATATTAAATATCATTGGAGAAGCCTTTATCAGAATTATTCAAATGGTTGTTATTCCTTTGGTATGTAGTGCTATTGTTGTTGGTATATCAAGTATCGGTGACAGTAAACAAATCGGTAAATTCGGTAAAAAAATGATTTTTTACTATGGTATTATTACCATACTGGCGGTAATTATAGGTGTTTCTCTGGTTCTGATTATTAAACCCGGATATGGTATTCAGAATATTATAAGTGCTACGGCAACTATTGATCTTCAGACTATTGTTGACAATGCCATTGAAAATCAAAGAGGAAATATCGGTAATTTGTTCCTCGATATGATTCCAAAAAATCCTTTGGAATCCCTTGCAAAAGGTGAGATGATACCTATTATTTTCTTTGCATTAGTATTTTCACTTGCACTGTCAAAGGTCGGTGAAATAAATAGACCGATTGTAAGCTTTTTCGAATCAATTTTTGCGGCAACTATGAAAGTTACCGATTGGATTATGATATTGGCTGCACCGGGAATTTTTGCTTTGACTACAGTTGCTGTTTCATCTTTCGGGTTAGGTATGTTCTCTACAATTTCAAAGTTCTTCTCTGTAGTACTTATTGGTTTTTGTTTACAGCTTTTTGTTGTATATCCGATTATACTTAAAATATTTAGTAAAGTTCCCGTAGGAACATTCTATACGGCAATAATTGAAGCTTTATTGGTTGCATTCGGAACAGCAAGCAGCAGTGCAACTTTGCCTTTAACTATAGCTTGCTGTGAAAAACGAGGAATATCACATAAAGTATGCAGCTTTGTACTTCCCTTAGGTGCAACGCTTAATATGGACGGTACTGCTTTATTCCAAACAATTGCGGTTATTTTCCTTACTCAA
>CANRHJ010000210.1 GCA_947630355.1 Candidatus Gastranaerophilales bacterium
GGTTGAACATTAACTGCCTGAACAGGTTGTTGAACCGGAGTTACCGCTTGAGGAATGCAGTATGATTGCTGCGGGAAATACGGTTGTATTGCAGGTGCTGCTTGCGGCATTGGTGCAAACGGCATTCCCTGTCCCTGCGGATTTAATATTTCTATATTTACCCCGTTAAACTGTGATTTAGCATTCTGCGGTTGTGCATAACAGCTTGTATACGGATAATTATAATAATAACCCGGCTGTTGAGGATATTGTATATTTGTATTAGCATTCTGCATCTGCGGCATAGGCTGCATAGGCTGTTGTACGGGCATGTATGCTAATTGGGGTGATTGTATCATTTTTAACTCCTTATTACTATCTTGTTACTAACAATTATAAATCGCCAGTGTACATAAACTTAAAAGTTCCTGATTATAAAAAATTGCTACTTTTATTTTTATATAAACATAAAAAAAATAAAAATGTTAGTTTTTAGCGTTTTTTCGCTAAAAATTTGATTTTACAAAAGTTTACAAACAAATAAATAAGATAATAATAATATATAAATTTCAACAAAAAATATACAAAAAAAATATTTTTAATGTAAAATATAGCATGTGGAGTTTACCTGATTAAGGATATGAGTTCAGAAAAGAAAACACTAACAAAATTTAATATAAAGGATTATCAGGAACTAATTGATACTCTGGCGAAAGTTGAGTATAAGAAGCTGACAGCGAAGCATTTAATTGATTTTTCGGAATTAACAAACATCGGTACTCAAGTTGTACACAGATTATGCGCGAATGCCGAACCCGATACATATAATAAATCATATATATCTACAGCCATAAAATGGGCGATAAGAAATGAAATAAGAAGAAGATATAAGTGGTATTTATTAAAAAATCAAAAAGAATTAAATTCTGATGAAGAAAATCAATCAAATATAAGAGAAGCGGTATATAAAACCATACTTTCCATAGATGAAATGGCAGAAGGCGACAATCCCACACAAATAAAGGATATAAAAAGAAATCCGGAAGAAACTATTATATTTTCGGAATTAAGCGAAAGTATAAAAGCTGCCATTAAAAATTTACCTGCACGTGAACGTGAATTAATTGAATATAAATTCTTTAATGATAAAAAACTAAGAGAGATATCGGATGAATTTAATTTGTCGCCATCCAGAATTTCAAGGATTATACAATCCGGGTTAAATAAAATCAGAAAAGAACTGGTAAAACAGAATTTAGTATAAACAATGCGTTTGCATTGTTTTATTTTTCATAAACGAGGAGAAAAAAATGTCAAAATTAATAAGCGGAATAATGTCATATATATTACCACCTTCTAACGATGTTTTTTATTCATTATTTGAGGAAGGTACAACATTTTGCAGAAAATCAGCCGAGTTATTCAAAGAAATAGTTGAAAACGGAATAAAAGAAGAGCATATAGCTCAGGCAAGACAATATAAACATGCCAGCGGTAAAAATTTTAAAAAGACATTGGAGGTTTTGGATACTTCCTTTGTAACTCCTATAGACAGAGAAGATATACAAAATATTTCCGCATTATTAAATAAGATAACAAAAAAGATAACAAAATCATGTATAAATATAAAAATATACCGTTTGGAAGAAGTTACGGAAAATTTAAAGAAGCAGGCGCAAACATTGATAGCGGCAACAGTGGAGCTCGAGCAGATATTTGCCAATTTTAAGAAACCCACAATATCAGATATGACGGCAAAGAATTTAAAGATGAAAGAAATAGAAACAATGGGAGATGAAATTCTTATTGCAGCTACCGAAGCTTTATTTTCCGGGAAATATGATGCTCTAAACGTAATAAAATTAAGAGATATACATAAAGACTTGGAAAATGCTTTAGATTCTTGTTACAGTGTATCGGATGCGGTCGTAAGCGTTGTATTGAAGTTAAGTTAAAGAGGAAAAGATATGACCTTATCCGTAATATTATTAATATTAGTAATAATAGTGGCGTTGGTATTTGATTACATAAACGGGTTTCATGATTGTGCAAATTCAATAGCATCAGTAGTATCAACGAAAGTACTGTCCCCCAGACAAGCCGTATTATACGGTGCTGCACTCGAAGCTACCGGAGCATTGTTAGGTGTAAATGTAGCCAAGACAATTGGGGCAGGAATAATATCAAGCGACACAATTACTCTTCAAGTGATTTTATGTGCTTTAATTACGGCAGTAATATGGAATTTAATAACTTGGTGGTTTGGTTTGCCGTCAAGTTCGTCGCATGCTTTAATAGGCGGACTGTTAGGCTCTGCATTTATTCATGCCGGTTTGAGTACAATTAATTTTGTAATTTTAACGGAAAAAGTAATAGTACCGATGTTTGCATCACCGTTAGTGGGATTTACCGTTGGATTTATGGTAATGTGTTCGTTTTTAAGATTATTTTACAAAATGAAGCCGGATGTGATAAACAGAAGATTTAGGCGGGTGCAGATAGTGGCATCGGGCTTAATGGCATTAAGTCACGGTTTAAACGATGCGCAGAAAACAATGGGAGTAATAACGATGGCATTAGTAACCGGCGGAGTAATAGTCATGCCTGAGGGTGAATTTTATATTCCGATATATGTAAAGTTGATATGTGCGGTAACAATGGCGTTAGGGACAATGACGGGCGGTTGGAAAATAATAAAGACAATGGGCAGTAAGATTATAAAATTAAAACCCATATCCGGAGC
>CANRHJ010000211.1 GCA_947630355.1 Candidatus Gastranaerophilales bacterium
CTCCAGAAGTAATAATTGCTTCTTCAATGTCTCCAAAATCTTTTATATCTATCTCAAATTCTTTTAGTAATTTTATATCGCTTATTGAGCTGTCTTCACTGTCTTTTAACTCTTCCAATACGTTATTACACCAAGGAAGTATTATTTGACTACCATTATATCGGTCATACTCACAATCAGTAGAGACTAAAGTGTCTATTTTATTTGAATCTATAGCTTGTAATACATTGATTTTATCGCTATTCAATAATTTTGAATCATTTAAAAAGTCCTTTAATGGTTTTTCCATATCGTAAGTATTATTAAACTTATTTAAGTATATTTCACCTTGAGCACTGTATATTCCGTCTTGCGGGTATCCTGGTAATATTGATGACAATGTTTCGTCTAAGTCACCTTTTGCGGTTTTGGTAGTTGCGGAATCATGAAGTTCTCTGAAGTTATTTAGCATTTGTTCTTTTTTGTCGGATGCTATAAGGTCAGCATCATATAATCCGCTCTTGGTAAATACTCCGTCTTTACCGAAGTATGAGTCTAATTTTTTCATACTTTGAACGGCATCGTCGCCTTTTTTGTATGTATCAGTAGCAAATTTATAACACATTTTTTCCACAGCACCGCCGTAAGACGTTTTATACAGGTTATCCATTTTCTGCATTATTTTAGGATCCGCCTCATCGGCTATATAGTTCATTAACAGCAATCTTTCATCCATGCTCATCGAACCGTCGCCTTCGACTATGTTATTCATCTCTTTTGTTGATAAATCTTCACCTGCGGTGAGTTTATTAAATATTTGTTGTGCTTTTTGGGATGCATCTTCATCCGCTAAAGGTTCATATTTAGCATCATATGTTGCGGCAGCTTCTTTTTCATCCGGCAGATCATCCTGTGTTGCGCCAGCTACTTTTTTATCCTGCAGAGCCTCAGGCCACGGACAGAATTTTTTAATATTACCTTTTATTCTGTTGCTTTCAGCGCTGTCATACGCTTGGGTAAACTTGTCTATAATTTCGTTTTTATATTTATCAGTTATTTTATCTTTTTCAAACAATTCGTCTTTTGTAAATATACCGTTGTCACCAAAGTATGTATTTAATGTACTCAAATTTTGTATCATTTCATTGGAATTTTTAGATTCATCCAAACAATCCGTAACTAAATCATAATACATTAATTCGATACCGCCGCCGTATGCTTGGACTCCTTTATGGCTATCAAGTTCTTTTAAACAATCCGGATTATTTTCGCCGACATAGCTGACTAAAAGAAGTCTTTCTGTTGGTGTCATTTTAGCAGCATCATTTGTTCCTGCCACAAGATTTCTAAACTCGGAAAGCGATAAATCACCTCCGTTATCAAGAAGTTTTTCAAATAATTCCTTTGCTTCATTTGAAGCGTTTTCGGCCTGTAAAGGTGCATAAGTTGTTGAAACCGGTCTATCTACTGCGCCTCCCGTCATATCGCCGGACTGTGCAGGTGATTCTGACTCATCAGGCTCGGAAGATGAGTTGGCTGAACCGTCAGTCTGTTTCATAACTATCGAATCGCTTGTCGGCAGATAAAATTTCTCGGAGTTTTTGATTAAAGCGTTTTTCCTGCCTGTACCGCCTACTTCTTTACGCCATCCGCCTTCTTCCGTTCCGTATATTTGCGGGTTCGCATCCATTACTGCTTTTTCTAATTCCCTGTATTCTTTTGAATACATTTTTATTCCCATATCATCTAAATTATAATTATTCTTTATTATTCTTTCGATGCAATTGTTATCTTTATCGTTATCGCTCCATTTTTCGGTTACAATATATGCTTTTCCGTCTTCGTATTTTATTTTATCGTTATTTCTCAGCTCATATTCGTCTTCAGCATTATCTTGCATTGTTTCTATTATATCAAGAAATGCTTTAACGTCTTTTTCGTCGATAATACCGTCATTTGCTCCCAAACCGGCAAAAAATTCAATTTCCTCCTGTGTTACTTTATCGTCATTATCTTTGAAAAAATTGAATATCTTTCTTAAATCATTTTCACTCATTGAGTTATTTTCGTTTGATTTTAACGTGCTTACAAAAGTATCTTCATTTAATAAATCTATATTAAATGTTTCCTCTCCGTTCTCGTTTTTATAAATATTGGCATCTTCTATTTCTGTTTTTTTATCATTATTTAATTTAAATTCAGAATAATTATAATTTGATAATCTGATGTCTGTCATATTTTCTCCTTTTATTACTTATATTTATATTTTTTTATCGGAGTTTTTGAAATTTTTCTTTAGAAAAATCGTAATGTAAATTTAAAATTGTTACAATTCTTAATTTTTATAGTCAAACATTCCGCAAAATATTCACTTTTGTGCAAAATGGTATTGAGTTAAATTTTCCAATAAGAATAAAAAAAGAGCCGTTGTTAAACGGCTCTTTTTATTTCATTTAATTTATTCTGTTATTGCTTCATAGCATTCATCGCAAATTGTTTCAAATCCCGC
The DNA here is from genome assembly GCA_947630355.1 of Candidatus Gastranaerophilales bacterium. Lineage (GTDB taxonomy): Bacteria > Cyanobacteriota > Vampirovibrionia > Gastranaerophilales > Gastranaerophilaceae > Avigastranaerophilus. The sequence continues at coordinate 2,489 of CANRHJ010000211.1, forward strand.
GTGATGACCGAGTTCTCTATATTTCCAGCATCTCTCACATTTTTCGCCGAGCGCGTGTGTTACATATACGCTGTAATTATCTTCGCTGTACTCATTCATAATATCAGACGGCTTATCATTAACAACAAAAGCCTGAGATGTAATAAATATATTACATAACTCCCGTTCATATTTTTTAAGCAGCT
>CANRHJ010000212.1 GCA_947630355.1 Candidatus Gastranaerophilales bacterium
CGCTCTGGAAAATAAAGCCGATAAAATATACCGTTCAAACATACTAAGAATTCCGCGTAAGTTAAAAGAACTGGACGAAAAAACCGATATTATACAAGGTATGTATGAAAAAACAAGCGAAACAATAAAAGATTTTGCAAAAAGGATTAAAACAGATGACATACTAAAAGCATGCGCTGATGACAAAGAAATATCGGCTAAAATAAAGCATTGTATAAGCACAAACAATACCGATTTATTAAATGATTTAAAAAAAGATGTATTTGTAAATATACTGAATAATCCCGAAAAAAATCCTCAATTCAAGCAGAGTATTCAAGAAGCAAACGAATTTATAAAAGAGAAGTTATATAAAGCAAGTAATAAATTTTTTGACAAACATACGGGGAATTATAATACGGCATTTGAACGTCCGTTATGCAGACTAGCATCAGGAATAGTACCTGCAATATTTTTAGCAAATGATGCATATAACCTGGCAATATTATGCGGCGATACAAAAGATATGTCGAAAAAAGAGGCAAGAGACAGAAAACAGCAGGAAATAACAAGAGTGTTGATAACGGCTTATATGCAGTTATTAATATTTGGTGCATTTACAAAACAAGTAAATACAATAAGCTGGTTCGTGCCCGTAGCTTCTGCCGTAACTGTTTTAGGTTCCGAAATAATATCCCGTATGAAAATGAAAAAACCGATATTATTTTTATCAAAAGAAAAAGCAAAAGAATATAACTTAAAGAAAAATACAAAAAACAAAACAGCTGAAAATAATACCGTTCAAAACAAGGGGAATAATATAAAACCCGCATTAAACCCGCCGGCAAAGCAAAATACTCCGGGTATATTTACAAGTTTTAAAAGTTCTTCGGAACCAACACAACAAAACAACCCCAAAGAAAAAAAAGATGAACCCAAAAAAGCATTGATGAATATAAAGACCTTGTCAAAATTAGTAGCAATAGCATTAGCAGGCGGTTTTGTCCTAAGTTTTATAAAAAACAGTTCATATACAAAAAATTCCAAATTAGTTAAGGATATTAATAAATTAGGTAAAACACTCAAAAATAAATTTTACGATAAAATTGCATACAAAGAATTTGAAATGAGTGAAAAAGATTTCAACGGAATTATAGAAAGTTTAAAAGAAGCAGATTGTAAAGAAATAGCCGAAGGACATGAATTTATCAAAAATAAATACGGTAAAGTAACCGACGGAATAATAAAGATGTATAAGTCGTCCTTACCTGAAGCTAATATGAAAAAGGCAATTGATACAATATTAACAAGTATAACTCAAGATAAAACATATTCCGAACAAGAAATTAAAATAATTAACCAAGCAATTCAAACAGCAATAAAACAGAACAAAACAAACTTAGCCGAAAATAAATTTTCAGAAATTGCGGAAAAAGCTATAAAAATCATTAAAAACAAAAAAATACAATTAAGTGAAAAAGAAACAACCAATATTACAAATAGCATATTAAACGAATTAAAGAACAATATAAAATCGGAAGCCGTAAAAGTAGAGACCAAGACAAAACCATTAGCAGATATCGTAACCGAACCGTTTAAATTTTTATTATCCTTTATTAAATTTCCGTTTAAAGTAACAAAAGGGTTAATAAAAATAATAGTAGGCCCGATAGAGAAAAAAGCCGCAAAAGAATTAATAGGTGAAGCAGAACTCACGAAATATGAGAGAACTATTCACAAAGTGGTAACGGAAATATTCGGAACAACGGAAGAAAAAGCCGGGAAAATCAGTCAAGACATATTTGCGAATGCACTGGAAGAATTATCAAAGAAAACAGCTCCGTTCAGACAAGCTCAAAAATCTTATCAAACAGCATTGAAGAACGGTCAAAATATTGAAAAAGCAAAAAATGTTTATGAAAAAGCAAAAAATAAATTATTAATATATGTAAGTAGTGCCGTAGAAAAATCCTTTAACGGAGTAACTCAATCAAGTAATAAGAATACCGATTTAGCGATGATGGCGAAATTGGCATCATCGGCAGTAACATCCGCATTTTTGGTTGCGGACAATTACAATATGGTAATGATAAAATCTGACGGAGAAGACAAAGAAGGTGCAAAAGAAAAAGCAAACGAAAGAATTATTCAAAGATTAAGCGCTCTGTTCTACCAGTCCATGCTTATCAACTGGTTTAATTCGACATTCCGTTCATTATACAACAGCTCTTTAAAGGGTATGACCGCCGTTGTAATACCTAATTCATTAACAACTGAAGTATTGACAAGAAAATCAATAGGTATGCCTTTAGGCAGAAAAACATACGAAGAACTTCAAGAACTTGATGAAAAAAATAACAACAGAAAAGGATTTTTAGGTGCATATTTTAAATTTATGCGATTATTAACAGGTAAAAAACCGTTAAAAGACAGATTGCCTAAAAATCAAACACAAACAGAAAATAACATAAACAATCTATTGATTAACAGAACAAATCAAGAAACAAATTTAATAAAATTATTTTTAAAACAATAAATATAGTAAATAAATAATGTTTGTTTTATAATGTGGAATATGCTGATGTAGCTCAGTTGGTAGAGCAACTGATTCGTAATCAGTAGGTCAAGGGTTCAAATCCCTTCATCAGC
>CANRHJ010000213.1 GCA_947630355.1 Candidatus Gastranaerophilales bacterium
TTATATCCCGATATTGCTGCGGAGTTTTTTGAGACTTTTACTACGGCAGATGAAAAACCCAAATATTTAAAATACAGAAATTTTCTTAAAAATATATTAAAAAAAGGTACAATAAGAAAGAGTATTCCTCTGGGAATATACGCTATGGAGAAATGTATAAAGAAATGAATATTAACGAAAGATTAGCACTTGTTAAATTTAAAAAAGGGAAAGAAAGTCATTTATCGGCAGATCACGATGTATGTATGCGCTGCGAAAAGAAATATTGCACATTTATATGTCCCGCTGACGTATATGAATGGAATGAAGAAAAATGCTTAATGACAATCAGATATGAGAATTGTTTAGAATGCGGCGCCTGCAAAATCGCTTGCGACAAGAAAAATATTGTATGGAATTATCCGAATGCAGGTGACGGAGTAAAATATAAAAACGGTTAAACAAAGGGGCAGATTATGAAAGAAGAATTCAATAATAAACAAAGAAGATGGTATGATAAGGATCCTATTTTATCTCGTTCAATGAAAACATTAGAAGCTTCTGATGATGAAACTCAAATTAAAGTTGCTTTAAATTTAATTAAAATTATAGTTGAACACAATATTGCATTCAGTGAATATACGGATGTTGATGAAATAATAGAAGCAGTTGAAGAAGGTATGGATTCAAGAGCAAATTCCAGATGGTACGATATAGACAGAACCGTTCGTGCTGCAATCAACATGCTGCAAAACTCACCTGCTGATACACAAAAACTTCTTGCTAAAGAAATGGCTAAAATTGTTATAGATAAGATTAAAGAAGATAAAGATGTTGAAGAACTGAAAAGAGAGCTTGAACAAGAAAATTTCTTTGATGATTCCAAAGATGATTTTATCAAGAAGGATGAAGAATAGTTTAAATTATGTTTAACCGCAGAAAATGGATTATTCCCGATACCGAAATAAGTGAAGAAATACTTGATGTTTGCGGCGGCAATAAGATATTGGCAGTATTACTGACTAACAGGGGAATAAATACACGAGATAAGATTAAAAGATTTTTAAATCCGTTAAAAAGTCCGCTTAGCATGCCCGATATTTTTACGGATATGGACAAAGCTGCGAACAGAATAAAAAGTGCGATAGAAAATAATTATAATATTACCGTATATGGTGATTTTGATGCCGACGGTATTACTTCAACGGCATTATTATATTTAACTTTAAAAGAGCTTGGTGCAAATGTAAATTATTATTTACCTGACAGGGAGTCTGAAAGTCACGGTCTAAACACAAAAGCGTTGGTAAATATAATAGCCAAGAGAAAATCAAAACTGATTATAACGGTAGATTGCGGAATTTCAAATGCTGCCGAAGTCAATTTTGCAAAAGGTTTTAAAGCAGATGTAATTATTACGGATCATCACGAAGCACCCGAAGTAATTCCTGATGCTTATGCCGTAATTAATCCGAAATCTCCGAATTCTATAGATGAAAAAACGGATATAGAAGAGTTAGAAAGTCTTAATTATTTATCCGGAGCGGGAGTTGCCTTCAAACTTGCCTGTAAAATGCTGGAGCAATTTAATAAATATGATTTTGTAAATAATATTTTACCGCTGGCAGCGGTAGGAACGATTGGTGATGTTGTGGAATTAATCGGCGAGAACAGAACAATTGTTCAAATGGGACTTGAATTAATTAAAGCAGGTAAACACGAAGGAATACAATGTTTGCTTAGGACATCAGGCTTAAAAGAAACGAAAAAACTGACGGCAGAGAATATTGCATTCAGCATAGTACCAAGATTAAACGCTGCCGGAAGATTAGATAATCCGGAAACTGCTTTAAAAATTCTGATATCGAATGATAATAATGAAATACAAACAGCGGCAGACAAACTAAATGACTTGAATAAACTAAGACAGGAGCTATGTGATACAACATTTATTCAAGCTAAAAATATGTATGAAAGCAACAAAAAGAGTAATAAATCAGCTGTTATATTATATTCACCCGATTGGCATATAGGAATAATAGGGATAGCAGCCTCAAAGCTCACGGAAACATATAATAAACCGGTATTTTTAATGACACAAGACAAGCAGAACGGAAATATTATCCGATGTTCAGTAAGAAGCATTCCGCAAATAAACATACATACAATACTATCTGAGCATAAAGACTTATTTGAAGGGTTTGGGGGTCATAAAATGGCTGCAGGCTTTTCTTTTGATACAAACAAAATAACGGTAGTGAGAAAAAGAAATTTCAATACGATAATTACGCATATTATTCCAGAGCATGATAAAAAATTTGCAGTTTATGAAATTTAAAAAAATAGAAAAAGGAGTAAAACGAACAAAATGAAAAATAATTCAGTACGAGAATTTTACGATGTGTACGACATTTACAGTAATGCAATGCGTGATGAACTAAGAGAAGAACAAGAAAAAAATGCAGCATTAAAACAAAAATTGAAAAACACTTTTTTGTTTATTTCTATCATGTTAATAGCTGTAACGATTATTTATTTTGTGATAAGTGTAACACTTCTTAAACAAAATTATGATAAAGATAATCAAATAATCGAATTAAAACAGGAGTTAGCACAAGAACAAGAAAAAAATAAGGAACTGCA
>CANRHJ010000214.1 GCA_947630355.1 Candidatus Gastranaerophilales bacterium
TAAGTTCTTACCTGGGTAAATGAAATTAAAAAATTACACGTTGAAGCTAACGCTGATACTCCAAAAGATATTGAAAATGCCCTGAAATTCGGTGCTGAAGGTGTAGGACTTTGCAGAACCGAACATATGTTTATGGATCCGGATAGACTCCCTTGGGTGCAAAAAATGATTATAGCAGGAACTCCTGAGGCAAGAAAAGAAGCATTGGATAAACTTCTTCCTATGCAATATTCTGATTTCTACGCTATGTTTAAAGCATTAGGCGATAAACCCTTAACGGTAAGATTACTTGACCCGCCGTTACATGAATTCTTACCCGATAAAGAATCTTTAATCGCAGAAGTTGCAACATTAAAGGCTCAAGGCAAAGATGCAAAAGAAAAAGAAGAACTTTTGCATGTTGTTGAAGGTTTATCTGAATCTAATCCGATGATGGGTTTACGTGGCTGCCGTTTGGGCTTAACATATCCCGAAATCAATGAAATGCAAGTAAGAGCAATCTTTGAAGCATGCTGCGACCTTAAAAAAGAAGGTCATAACGTACAACCTTGGGTTATGATTCCTTTAATCGGCCACGTTAACGAACTTAAAGTTGCTAAAGAGATTTTAGTACGTGTAGCTAAAGAAGTTATGGCTGAAAAGGGTGTTGAAGTTGAATATAAATTTGGTACTATGATAGAAATTCCGCGCGCTGCTTTAACAGCTGATGAAATAGCAGAATATGCTGAATTCTTCTCATTCGGTACAAACGATTTAACTCAAATGACATTCGGATATTCAAGAGACGATGCTGAAGGCAAGTTCTTAAACAGATATGTAGAACAAAAGATACTTCCTTCCAATCCTTTTGCAACATTAGATACAAAAGGCGTAGGTCAGTTAATCGAAATGTCTATGGAAAAGGGTAAAAAGGTTAATTCAAAACTGGTTGGCGGAGTTTGCGGTGAACATGGCGGAGATCCTGACAGCGTTAAATTTTGCAACAAAATCGGTTTGGATTATGTATCCTGCTCACCTTTCAGAATCCCGCAGGCAAGATTAGCTGCAGCTCAAGCTGTTGTTGAACAAGCTTAATCGATTATTTCGGAAATAAAAATAAAACGGAACATAAAATATGTTCCGTTTTTATTTTATGTTAATATAAAGTTTTTCGTCATTAACAATTTTTTCAAAGTTTAAGATACTGTATAGTCTGTTTTCTTCTGTAAATTCATAGGAAATATATTCGGAGTTATAGTTTTTATAATCGGAAAAATTAATATTTTTTAAAGTTTTAATATATTTAATATCATTAACGAGTAAAGCGATGTTAAAGTTTTTACCTTCTGCAATAATTAATTTATTATTATCGGATAAAACAGTTTGTTTATCGTTTAAGAATTTATTTAAATCCAAAACAACAATAAACTCGCCTTTATGATTAATTATTCCCTTAATAAAATCTTTAGTGTATGGCAATTTAGTAATTTGAAGATGTTTAAGGGAGATAAATTCTTTGATATATTTTAAATCAAGGAAATAAAAGTCATTATCTAAAGTAAATAAGATAAATTGATAAAAAGAGTTATAATTAATGGGGAAAGAGAAAAATTCGCTGTGTTTTTCTATATTTTTTGCTCTTATATTAAGAATTTGTTGTGATTTATCGTCACTTGGCAATAAATTGCGGTAATTAATTTTATTATAATCGGATGAATTATTATTAATAATATCGGAGATAATATCGGTATTAATAATGTTAATCATATTACCGTCAGAATTACAGATATCACTGACGATAGAATTATCAAGAGAATAAGGAATGGGTTGAATGTTTTTTGCATTAAATTGAACGATATTGATAATATTATCGGTATTAACCGCAAAACAATTTCCTTTGCTGCAAATAATTATAAGTTGATTGTTAACGGAAAAAGGAACAGTTTCAAAACCTAACAGCGGGCACAAATCAATAACATTAACCATAATCCCGTTATAATTAAAAATTCCGATAACACCTATAGGTGTGGATTGCGAAATTTCTATTGCCGGAAAATTAATAACTTCAATGACATGTTGTATATCAATTCCGTATAATTGATTATTAATACGAAAAACTATGTAATGATTATTCAAATCATTAATTTTATTTTGCGTATTTACGGGTAATTTATTGTTCATTTTAAGTTAAACCTTTATAATAATTATACAATAAATTAATGATTATAAAATCCAAAAAAAATACTATAATTAAATAAAAAAGGAGCAGATAATGGCCGGTAGAAATATAAGCTTAATGAACAGATTAGCGAAAAAGAATATAAAAGATACGGTAATATTAGGAATAGTTACTATATTAATCGTTGCAATAATAATATTTATAGGTAACAAAACGGTAATGATATTATCAACAATAGCAACATTACTGTTATATTTTGCACAATATCAGATATCGAAAAATGATTTGCTAAAATCTATAGATAAATTAATAGATAATGAATTAAAAGAGTTTCAAAAGATATCGGTAAAGGTATTGCAGTTAAGTGAAAAGGAAAGGCAATTAACTCACAAATATACTCAAATGTTAAATAATGTTGTACAAACAACGAA
>CANRHJ010000215.1 GCA_947630355.1 Candidatus Gastranaerophilales bacterium
TTGGATTTAGATTTCAATTCTAAAAAAATCTTAATAATAGGAAAAAATGCGCAGGGGAAAACAAACCTTTTAGAGGCTGTATATTATTTATCCGCTCTTGATTCAATCAGAGCAAAAACAGATTCCGAGTTAATTAAATGGGGCGAAAATTTCTGCAATATTAAAGCCAAAATTAAAAAATTTGATATTGACGTTGATTTAGATGTTTACATAAACCCGCCTAACAGAAAAAAACTAAAGGTGAATGGTATTAATAAAAATAAATCATCTGAATTTATTTCAAACATCTCCAGCGTTTGCTTTACCGTTAACGATTTATTATTACTCAGAGGCGCTCCCGACGATAGGCGAAAATGGCTTGATAACGCCATAAGCCAGATTTTCCCCGCTTATATTGAAAGATTAAATAAATATAATAAAATAAAATCTCAAAAAAATAATTATTTGAAAAACCTTAAAGGCAATATTAATTCAGATGCATCCATGCTTGATATTTGGAATGAACAGCTCGCTATTACAGGCAGCAACTTGATTTTTATAAGATTAAATTTTTTACATGAACTTCAAAAAATTGCCGTTGAAAAACACAAACAAATTTCAAACAGCGAAAATCTGACCGTTTTTTATAATTCGTCCATAATTGGAGACATAAATTGCAGCGAAAAATTTCCCTATAACAATGAATATATTTTAGAAAATTTTAAACAAAAACTTGAAGAAAAAAAACAAGAAGAAATAATAAGATCGCAGTCGGTCATAGGAGCGCACAGGGATGATGTTTCTTTTTACATAAATGATAACGATGCAAAAAAATTCGCATCTCAAGGGCAGCAAAGAACTATTGTTCTTTCTCTAAAACTCGCGGAACTTGAACTTATTAAAGAAAAAATCAACACTAATGCAATTTTACTCCTTGATGATGTTTTAGCCGAGCTGGACGATTTAAGACAAAACTTCCTGCTTGATGCAATAGGAGACGAAACTCAAACTATTATAACCTCCGTCGATACCTTGCATTTTAAGAAAGAATATTTAAAAAATGTTGAAATTTTTGAAATTAAAGATAATACCGTTTTTAAAACAAATTTTTAACCTGTTGTTTAAACAATTTTTTCAAATAACAAAAGGGGTAGAGCAAAAACTCTACCCCTTTTTATACTACAATCTAAAAGAATTAGAAATTTAATCCTGCTTCTCTTGCAGCATCAGCTAAAGCCGCAACTCTGCCATGATATAAGAAACCGCCTCTGTCAAATACGACATCTTTTACTCCGGCTTTTAATGCTTTCTTTGCAATAGCTTCACCTACTGCTTTTGCACTTTCAATGTTTCCGCCATGTGTTAAATCTTTTCTTAAGTCTTTATCAATTGATGAAGCGGATACAATTGTTACACCTTTTACATCGTCAATAATTTGAGCGTAAATGTGTTTTGTGCTTCTGTATACTGCTAAACGCGGAGATTCTGTTGTCCCCATAAGTTTAGTTCTTAATCTTCTGTGTCTTTTCTGTGTTGCTTCTTTTTTGTTTGTTTGTTTAATCATTTCTCTTTCCTTTCACCCGAACCTTCTTACCTCTGTAAGGGTTCATATTGGCTGGTGCAGCGGCACCTTTATATTTTAGTTCTACTTATTTATTTTGAGTCTTTATATGAGCCTGCTCTGCGGAGCTTGGATTTTGCTATCTCTCGGTGGTGCAGCGGCACCTTTATGTTGGGTTTAACTTTTTATATTTGAGCCCAACTTAGAACCCGCTCTGCGGGGCTTAGATTTTGTTTTCTCTCGAGCAAGTAGTTCACTTCGGGCTTTGCCCTGTCGTTCACTTTGCTCTCACATATTCGGGTTCGCTCACTTCGTTCGGCTACACCCTACTCAAAATCTGCTATTTCTTACCTGTCTTACCGGCTTTTCTTCTGATGTGTTCACCTTCGTACTTAATACCTTTGCCTTTATAAACTTCTGGCGGTCTCTTGCTTCTTATTAATGCTGCAATATCACCTACTGCTTGTTTATTTGCACCGGATATTGTTATCTTTGTGTTTTGGTCTACGGCAATCTTAATTCCTTCAGGTGCGGGAATATCAATCGGATGCGAATACCCTAAAGCTAAGTTTAAAGTACTACCCTGCATTTGAGCACGGTAACCTACACCTACTATTTCAAGTTTCTTTGTAAACCCTGTTTTAACACCGTTAATAACATTTGCTACTAAGGTTCTTGACAAACCGTGAAGTGAACGTGATTTCCTGTCATCATTCCCTCTTGTCAATACTACTGTATTTTCTACTTTTTCTACTTTTATTTCGGGACGAACAGTAACAGTTTCAGTTCCTAAAGGCCCTTTTGCGGTTACTACCTGTCCTTCTACTTTTACCTCAACACCTTCAGGTATTGCTATCGGTAATTTTCCTATACGTGACATTTCTTTATCTCCAATTAAATTATTTACTTACCTTATTACCATACGTAGCAAAGAATTTCGCCGCCGACATTCTCTTGTTTCGCTTTTCTGTCGGTTAATAAACCTTTACTTGTTGATATGATTGCTATACCCATTCCGCCTAATACTTGAGGTATATC
>CANRHJ010000216.1 GCA_947630355.1 Candidatus Gastranaerophilales bacterium
TTCTGCCTCCTTCATCAGGATATAGCGCCGTGAAGATAAGTGCACACACAAAATATCCGATGTTCAAATAAAAATATTTTTCAGTGTTAATAAACTTATTCAACAAAATTAGAAATATCGGAACACCGAGTCCCACTGCAATTCTTACTCCTTCAATAGGATAAAACGCCGTAAACATAAGCGCAAAAATGAAATATATATTTGCCCAACGAACATATTCTTTTTTGTTTTTAAAATGGTTAATAAATATTATCGTTAAACCGCCCAGAATTAAAGCATATATCCTTAATAACTTTTCCAGAGCAAATGATAAAGCAAGAATTATCGAACAAATGCCCAAATTATTATATACATCAGACAACATCTTGTTTTTATTACTCATAATGTACGATACACTCATATAAATTACCGTCAGAGGAACATATACAAATGCAATCTTCTTATAGTCACTCTCGAAAAATATAAACTCAATTAATGTAAATATAAAAAATATAATATAATTTATAACTGATAACTCCTGATTAGAATACTTTGAATCTTTTAAAGAGAATAAAATTTCGCTTATAAAATAAACACTCCACAAAGTTATCGGGAATATAAATGATACCCCCATACCTCTTAAAATAATATATACCATCAATATGCAGGAAGTGATTACTATATTAAAACTGTTAATAAATTTATTCTTAGGATTAAGATATACATATATTGCAGAAACTATATTCATAAATATAAAATACAAAGCTAAAGAATTGATATCTACGGAAGGACTTACAATAAAAGGTGTAAGATAACCGCCCAATAGCCCGATTACAATATAAGCAACAGACTCAAAATATTTTGACTCAAAATAAGCCGTAATCAAAAGAATTATACCCAAAATAAACCCTAAAGGCTCGGGAATAACGGAAGATACACTGGCACCGTAATATGTAACAATAAACATTGATGCAAGCGAAATCCCCATAATTACACCTGAAAAACTCTTATATTTTACATCACGTTTTTTCATAAATACAGAAAGACCGAACATCCCCAAAGCAACTGCATATGCAGTAATAATTTGCATTAAAGGAGTAAAATATACCCCGCTTAAAAAATAACAAAGCGCTACTATTATTGATAAAGCACCAACTTTATTATATATGTTATCAAGAAATATTTTTTCAAAATTAAACGGTTTATTCTTTGAATTTGATTTTTCTTGAATTGTTTCTTCGCTGCTTGTTTCTTCCTGAATATCATAAACCGGAGAAAAATCCTCTTCATAATCTTCTTGTGGAAGTTCCTCTTCGGCATCTTGTATAGTTTCCTCTGCGAATTCACAAGGTTGTATAATTACTTCTTCATTATCCGGCATCTGTGTTTCATATATCATCTCTTGCACAGTTTCTTGTACTTGCTCCGGTTGTTCAGGTTCTTCACTTATTTCATGATTTTGTTCAAAATCCTGCTTTGTCTGCTCCGGAATACTTGCTTCACTTTTCTTATTTCTTTCGTAATCGGAAAAATAATGATACATTGAGTCTTGATATGCGTATAACTCGGAACGCAATCCTTTAATATCTTCTTTTATTTGACCTTTAAACGAAGCATAGTCAATAAGATATACGATAAAACATATAATCAATATAAATACAATAAATCCCATATATACTTCCTCATTTTTACATTTTTATTTTATCATTCATTAATTAACTATTCAACTATTTTTAATTTAAATATTAACAAAAATTTATAAAAATTTATTTTTGTTATAAAATTAGAATATAAACAGGAAAATTTGGAGAGAAAAATGGACGAAATAAGAGTCAGAATAGCACCGTCACCGAGCGGAAATTTACATATAGGAACGGCAAGAACAGCTTTATTTAATTATTTATTTGCAAAGAAAAACGGCGGAAAGTACGTATTAAGAATAGAAGATACGGATGCCGAAAGAACAAGCCAAGCATATATTGATAATATTTTTGACAGCTTAAAAGCTTTGGGCTTAAATTGGGATGAAGGCCCTGATGTGGGCGGAGCATACGGGCCGTACACACAATCGGAACGTTTTGACATTTATCCCAAATATGCACAAATGCTTCTTGATAAAGGGTTTGCTTATGAATGCTTCTGCACGCCCGAAGAACTTGAAGCGGAAAAAGAAGAAGCAACAAAAGCTAAACGCGCCTATGTTTACTCTAAAAAATGCGAGAATTTAACGGAAGAAGAAAAAGCAAAACTAAGAGCCGAAGGCAGAAAACCTGCAATACGTTTTTCAATAGAAAAAGCTCAAAAAGCTTTCCACGACTCTCCGATAATCCATTTTGAAGATTTGGTTAAAGGCGACCTTCATCAAGATACAAGCTTAATCGGCGACTTCGTTATTATGAAATCTAACGGAACTCCTACTTATAACTTTGCCGTTGTAATAGACGATATGCTCATGAAAATATCGCATATCATAAGAGGTGAGGACCATATTTCAAATACATTTAAACAAATTTTAATATATGAAGCATTAGGCGCTGAAGTGCCAAAATTCGGACATTTGGGTATGATACTTGCTCCGGATA
>CANRHJ010000217.1 GCA_947630355.1 Candidatus Gastranaerophilales bacterium
TTACTTGAAAAGAAAAATATGTTTACTGATGTCTTAAAGAAATCAGCAGACGGCTCTTATACAACATTATCAAGAAATCAACTTCCTTTATTGGCGGAAAAACTTGCAAAAAGTAAAAGTACATCTGTTCAAAAGGAATTATCAAGGTTGACTAAAGAAAAAGCAATAATAAGCGGAGTTCCCTATGCTTTCAGTTTACTCTTTATGGGATTTACCCTCTCTGCAATTACAAGATTGTGGACACAATTCAGATATAATAAAGGTATCAAGCAAAAAATATCAAATAATGACAGCTTCAAAAAAAATTCCGACAATTTACCGAACATTTTCAAATGTTTTGAAAAATAAAAACAATTTCAAAAATATATTCAAAGCAGTTTATTCACAATAAAGTGAAATTATTTTTTGAATTGCGTTTTGTGCAAGATTGTATATTTCGTCCAATTGATATTTTTCAAAAGGAGCACCTTCCGCCGTTGTTTGAAACTCAATAATTTTCCCTGATTTTGTCATAACGACATTTGAATCGACCTGCGCAGAGGAATCTTCAGAATAGTCCAAATCAAGTTTAATTTCTCCGTCAATCAACCCGACAGATACGGCTGCTATCGGTTCTATAATCGGGTTTTCCTGTAATAATCCCTGTTCTTTAAGTTTATTAAATGCAATATTCATAGCTAAATACCCGCCGCATATAGATGCACATCTGGTACCGCCGTCAGCTTGTATAACATCGGCATCAATAGTCACAGTCCAATTTTCTAATTTTTCAAGATTAACACATGACCTTAAACTTCTTCCGATAAGTCTTTGTATTTCTTGAGTTCTGCCTGAAATTTTTGTTCTCTCCCTCTGGCATCTTGTATGGGTTGCGGATGGCAATAGTGAATATTCAGCTGTAACCCAGCCTCTTTTATCTTCTTTATCCATCCATTTGGGTTTGCCTTCTTCCGCTGATGCCGTTACAATAACTTTTGTATCGCCAAACTCAATTAATACCGAGCCTAAAGCATGTTTAGTATAATCCTTTGTTATTTTTATATTTCTTAATTCGTTATTGGTTCTATTGTTTAATCTGCCATTCATATTAATGTCCTCTTATTATTAGATATTATACAAAAAAATACCGATAAATTACTATCGGTATTTTATATTAGAATTAAATCTTTATACTATTACTTCTATTGAACATACTTTCCTGTGTTTGTCTTCTAAAAACGAGGTCATGACCATTCCGATATATTTATTAATGTAATCTAAAAACATAATATAAAATTTTTTGCCATATTTTATAGTATTTTTAATAAAAATTTGAAATTTTACTATCTTAAATATACTATTTGTGATAGATTAATTTTATCATATTTTTAACAGGTGAATTTAAATGCAGGAAAAATTTTATCTTACAACGGCAATAGATTATGTAAACGGTGCGCCTCATATAGGACACGCCTATGAAAAAATATTGGCTGACGTAATTATTCGGCACAAACGCCAAATATTAAATAACGTTTTTTTTCTTACCGGTACTGATGAACATGGTATTAAAATTCAAAAAACCGCTGCCGCAAAAGGTATATCACCTAAACAATTGTGCGATGAAAATTTCTCTAAGTTTGAAAATGCTTGGAAAGAACTTGAAATCAGTTACGATAAAATAATAAGAACTACCGATGAACAGCATAAAAAAACAGTAAAACAAATATTTAAAAAACTTCTTGAAAACGGTGATATATACAAACATTCGTATACGGGATTGTACTGCAGCGGCTGCGAGTCCTTCTTGAGTCCCAAAGATTTAACGCAAGACGGTCTTTGTCCGGATCACCTAAAAAAGCCCGAAGAAATTACCGAAGAAAACTATTTCTTTAAGCTTACAAAATATAAAGATAAAATCGCCGATTATATAAAAACTCATGAAGATTTTATACAGCCTTCGTACAGAGTAAACGAATTACTTAATCAGTTGGAAAATATAGAAGATATATCCGTTTCAAGAACAAAGTCATCGGTTCAATGGGGAATTGGCGTTGACGGTGATGATTCGCAAACTATATATGTTTGGATTGATGCATTATCAAATTATATAACTGCTATAGGTTATGATATTGAAAACCCGTCGGAACAGTTTAAATCTTTGTGGCCGGCTGATGTGCATGTTATCGGAAAAGATATTATTAAATTCCATTCATTATATTGGATAGGAATATTAATGTCTTTAGGCCTCCCGCTTCCGAAAACAATTTTTGCGCATGGCTGGATTACAATTGACCAATCAAAAATGAGTAAATCTATAGGTAATGTCATAGCTCCGCATGATGTATTAAAGTCTTTTAACTTGGAAAAACCTGATGCTTTCAGATATTATATGGCTTCAGCTGCACCTTCGGGACGTGACGGTAATTATTCCGATGATGATTTTAAAGAAAAAGTAAATGCTAATCTTGCTAATAATATAGGAAATCTTTTGAATAGAACTCTAAATATGCTTGTTAAATATTTTGACGGTGAAATCAAGCCTGAATTTATTACAAATACAGACTCA
>CANRHJ010000218.1 GCA_947630355.1 Candidatus Gastranaerophilales bacterium
TCTTGATTTCTTGTCTACGTGAGGTGAGCGAAGTACACAATATAATCTCCTCTTTGTCGGAAGAGGAACAGGTCCTGCAACTCTTGCATCTGTTCTCTTTACAACTTCCACAATCTTACTTGCAGATAAGTCGATTAATTTATGATCGTACGCTTTCAAACAAACTCTGATTCTTTGTTGCTTGCTTTCGTTCATTTCCACTTCCTTTTGTACTTATGGCTTTTGCCTTGTTCGGCTTTCTTCTCTATTACGCTAAACCGCTTCCTTCCCGTTTATTTCGCAATAAATACTAATGCGCCTCTCTTAGCATTTTAAATTTATATTAAACATATTCTACAGTCAACTAATATTTTTTTATTTTTTATTTTTTTCTTAATATTTCTTTATTTTTGTGTAAATTTCTTGACAAACCCCAAAAACATATAACTTACCGCTAATTCTATTAATGTTATTACTGCCGATATAATATACAGCCTTATATCAAGCTCTGTTATTACGTTCGTAAGCATTGTAATTCCTATAGTTTCTGCAATTGATATTAGTATTATAAATAATTTCTCATATTTTACCGCTTCCTTTTGCATCCCTATAAATTTTATAATAGCAAAATACCCGAAATCTTTTAATAATATCAATGCCAAAATCATATACCATTTATTAATAAATACTAATACTGCAGGGATATATGCAAATAATGAAGTATTCAATAAATATAACAATATACTTAAAAATATATATTGTACTTTTGAATTAATTATTTTCCCGCCTATAAAAGAAATAATTAACAAATATAATAATGAAATTAAATATGAAGATAAAATCAAAAGAGTATAGGATAATGAAGCCTCTATTCCGTCCATGAATACTACAATACCTGTCATTATTAAAATCAAAGTAAAGATAAATATATGCTTTTTTAAATTGAATTCAGATTTATTTTGTGCAATTTTAAATATTTTTAATGGTATTACCAATAACATTAAAAATACTAAAGGATATAAAATAAAATATAATTTAACTGCAGTTTCAAAAATTCCGGGTCCATCCAGCGCTGATAAAAACAAATATCCCAGCGAAAAAATATTAAAAAAGGAAAACAGTATAATAAATACTATTGTAAACCCTATATATTTTAATAAAGAAAAGTTTAAAGATAACTTTTTATTTTCATCCATAATTTAAACCTTTTTTAATTACAGGAATAATTATATCATTAATTTTAAATTAACGGATCATTTATTATTAACTTTATTGCCTTTTCAGTATTTTCTTTCAGCCCTTTATAATACTCTTTTTCTTCGGTATTTATTGCTTTATCATATCCGGCT
Organism: Candidatus Gastranaerophilales bacterium; assembly: GCA_947630355.1. GTDB lineage: Bacteria > Cyanobacteriota > Vampirovibrionia > Gastranaerophilales > Gastranaerophilaceae > Avigastranaerophilus. The sequence goes on from CANRHJ010000218.1 coordinate 1,329, forward strand.
TCCGCTCCGTCCTTTATCTGACCGAGTATATCCAATGCCTGCATCACCGTCCTGAATATTGTACCTTCATCGTATTTACCTTCATACTTCCTGTTTAATTCATAATACATTTCAGTCCAGTTTTCTTTACTTGATTTTATTCTGCCGTTTAACTTTGTCCATATATATAATATTTCCGCACCTGTTTTGTCATACATTTTCAGCTCTCCGGGCATACCGCTATTTTTCTCCGTTCGGCTTACCTCCAGTGATGCTCTGTTTAATTCCTTATAATATTTACCCGTATTTGTTACTTCATCTTCTTGTACGCCTTGTTCTTCCGACATTTTCAGCGCTTCTATATTCTTTTTTAAATCTGACTTTAATGTTAATTTTACGTATTTCTCCGATAATTCTTCATATTCCGCAAGTATTTCATTTTTGTCATTTTTCTTTTTGTATTCCCAATTTGAAGATATTATACCGTCCAAATGCATATACAAATATCTCATTATCTTTGCATATTCCAAATTCTTTATATTTTCTTCTCTGTTTCTGTTTATTCTCGCCAGTGCTTTTTTACCTTTTCTGTTCTCATCTTTGTCTGCGGCTTTTATTTCCTGTTCCAAACTTTCTATATATGTATCTATATCACCGTATTTTACATTCTCCGCATATCTTGATGCTAAATTATAATAATATTCTGCCGTTGCTGTCGGTATTATCTCTCCCGCTTTTATCGCTTCATATACTTCTTTCTCTTTACCGGCAGTCACTCCCTGCTTTTCTATTTTATATATATTTGATTTTATTTTTTGAATTTCATCTAACCGATATTTTAAATATTCTTCTCTCTCGTCGGGAGTTTCTATTGCATCCGCATATTCAAGCATTTCTTCATAACTTGCAAAATCGTTTATATCTTTGCCCAGTTTTTTAAATGCATTTGTCAGTGCATATCTTAATTGCTTTTTTACTTTTGTTTCTATTATTTTTGCTTCGTTGTCAAAAATGTCCGTAAATACGTCAGCATTTCCGATTATTACATCCTCATCATGAAATTCTCCCGCTATTGAACCGGCTATCAGTGCTAATTCCGTAGGTGTTATTCCTTTTAATACATACGGTTCTTTTGTCATTACTTCGACAAACGGTAATGTTCCTTCCGTTACAAACGCTGATGCAACTTCTCCTTTTATTGTTGTTTCGCTTCCTGTTCCGCCTTCTTTTATATAAC
>CANRHJ010000219.1 GCA_947630355.1 Candidatus Gastranaerophilales bacterium
TTATCAGGCGTACGCTCTAACCACCTGAGCTAATAGCCCTTCTTCCCCTACCTTTTATCCTTACATAAACATTTTTCAAAATCAAGTATTATTCTTCTTTTAACGGTCTTAATAAAATGATTGCATTCAAGTTCAATTGAAGAAAATCATGGGTTTCCGCTTTTCTGTTCGGATACTCTCTATGAACGACTTCACAATTTTTGATAGCTACAAATCTTTTACCGCCATTTAATATATCGGATAATACTCTGTTTTTTCTTCCGGTTTTTGGCATAAACACGTTACCTTTTATTTGGTAATCTTTAGTTATTACCAAAACTCTTTCAGACCATATTCCCGTTATAAAATTATTATCTTCTTCTACTATTCCATACTCATCTTTCATTGTTATTCACCTTTCCTATACCGTGTATGATTGAAACAGAGGTAAATATAATGATAAAGCAAGAAAACATACAATTACCCCGATAAATATTAACAATATTGGTTCTATTAATTTTCCTATTGTATCAACAATTAAGTCTAATTGCTGGTCGATATGTTGTACGGATTGTGTCATTAATTCACCAAGTCTTCCTGATTGTTCACCCGTTGACACCATAAATAATATCATCTTGGGAAACAAATTTGATGCCTTTAACGATTCTGACAAGTGAGCACCGCCTTGCATCTTCTTTATTGATATTTTTATTGCATCCTGCATCACCGCATTTGAAAACGTAGTCCTTGATAAATACAAACACTCGATTATAGGTATTCCGGCATCATAGGCTATCTGCAGCACTGTCAAAAAGTTAGAAAAAGCAGCCGCTTTTACCAAATCCGATAACAACGGAACGCTTAATACTATCTCATCCAGCTTTCTTTTCGACGGTTCCCATCTCAATAATTGCCATGCTGATACTACTATTATAAATATGGCTATCGGTATAACCATCCACTTCTCTTTTAAAAATTCCCCCGCACTCATACATGCCTGTGTTATAAACGGAAGTGTTTTACCTTGTTGTTCAAACATTTCCTTAAACGCAGGGAATACAAACATTAACATTACCAATACTACGGCAATTGCCAAGCATACAACAAACGTTGGATATGTTAATGCGGATATTACTTTGGATTTTATATCACCTTGTTTTTTTAATAACTCTATCAATCTTTCAAATGTTTTATCTATTTCACCGGAATCTTCACCGGCCTTTGCCAAGCCTATGTATACCTGTCCGAATAAATTCGGATATCTCGCAATTGTATCTGAGAGGGTATACCCTGATATTATCTGGTTTTTTATTTCCTGTGCCAACATCCTAACCTGTCTTGATGCCGCATCTTTTTCTATAAATATAAGACTCTCAATTATCGGTAAACCCGCTTTGTTTAATGTTAAGAAGGTCTGAGTAAAATCTATTTTTTCTCTTAATGATAACGATTGCAATCGTATATTCGTTTTTTGAGCATGAGTGCTAATCTCGTTTACGGATATAACCTTATAACCCATGTTTTTAACCCTAACACGGGCTTCTATCTGGGTTTTTGCATCAACACGGCCTCTTACTTTTTCGCCGTTCCATTTCTCTGCTTCATACTCAAATCTTGCCATAATACTCTATCCTCACTCCTTCACAGGACCAAGAACACGTATAAATTCATCTATAGTAGTTCTTCCGTCTATAATATGTTTCAGGCAAGCATTATGTAATGTTCTCATGCCTGCACCAATTGCAGCTTCTTCTATTTCTATATCATGAGCACCTTGTGCTATTAATTTTTTAATTTCTTTTGTTACCGGTAATATTTCAAATACACCGATACGGCCGGAATAACCTTCAAAATTACATTTATCACAACCGTTGGCCTTATATACGGGCGTATCCATAAAGGCTTTTATTTCTTTTTCGCCGCCTGCTACAACCATTTCCGCTTCTTCTCTTGTCGGATTATACTGCACTTTACAATGCGGGCATAATTCTCTTACCAATCTTTGGGCAAGTATTCCTATTAATGTTGAAGAAACCAAATAGTCTTTAGCACCCATATCTATTAATCTGGTTATAGTAGATGCGGCAGAATTGGTGTGGAGCGTGGATAGCACCAAGTGACCCGTTAATGCGGCAGATATTGCCGTTTCCAATGTTTCTATATCTCTGATTTCACCTACCAGTATAACATCAGGGTCCTGTCTTAATATCGCTCTCATACAAGATGCAAATGTTATTCCTGCTTTTGGATTTATTTGCGACTGATTTATACCGTCAATTCTTATTTCTATAGGGTCCTCAATTGTCGTTATATTTATTTTTTCATCATTTATGGCTTTTAATAAAGTATATAACGTTGTTGTTTTACCTGATCCGGTAGGACCTGTCGTTAAAATTATTCCGTTCGGTGCACTTTCCATTTTCATTATTAAATCCATTTCCTCTTCGGATGCACCGTTTAATTTTAACGTCTCACGCGAAGCCGACATTGATACGGCAGGCGCAAGTATTCTTATTACCATCTTTTCCGCATCACCGA